>CAYNCY010000485.1:0-3290 GCA_964395195.1 uncultured Steroidobacteraceae bacterium | reverse complement strand
CCGTGCCCCCACCCTCGCAGCCGCTGCCCCGCTCGGTCGCGCCCAGCGCCCTTGCACCGCCGCCCGAGACCCCGAAGTCCGACCCGCCGCAGGGAGCGCTGCAACAGTGAGCGCTTCGCTCGCGCCGGGACCGGAGCGACGACTCGGCTACGCCTTCGCCCGGCGCCACGGCATCCTCTGCCGCGGCATCGCGGCGGGCAAGGCGGACGTGATCGTGCGCGCGAGCGCGGAGCCCGCCTCCCTCGCCGAGGCGCGGCGCTACCTCGGCGTGCGCCTCGCGCTCGAGCGCGTGTCGGACGAGCGCTTCGAGGAGCTCCTGCAGCTCTCCTACGAGGGCGGCAACAACGCGGCCGCCGCGGCGGCCGAGGGCCTCGAGGGCGACACCGACCTCGCCCACATCGCCGAGGAGCTGCCCGAGCCCTCGGACCTCCTCGAGAGCGAGGACGATGCGCCGATCATCAAGCTGATCAACGCGGTGCTGACGCAGGCGGTGCGCGAGAATGCCTCCGACATCCACATCGAGCCCTTCGAGAACCGCCTCGTCGTGCGGTTTCGGGTCGACGGCGTGCTGAAGGAGGTCCTGCAGTCCCGCCGCGCGCTGGCGCCGATCGTGGTGTCGCGCATCAAGGTCATGTCGAAGCTCGACATCGCCGAGAAGCGCCTGCCGCAGGACGGGCGCATGTCGCTCAAGGTCGCGGGGCGACCGGTCGACGTGCGCGTCTCGACGATCCCGGCGGGGCACG
Organism: uncultured Steroidobacteraceae bacterium; assembly: GCA_964395195.1. Classification (GTDB taxonomy): domain Bacteria; phylum Pseudomonadota; class Gammaproteobacteria; order Steroidobacterales; family Steroidobacteraceae; genus CAIKZZ01. The sequence goes on along the minus strand of CAYNCY010000485.1, from coordinate 2,547 downwards.
GCGAGCGCGTGGTGCTCCGGCTTCTCGACAAGCAGGCCGGGCGACTCGATCTGGGCTCGCTCGGCATGGACCCGAAGACGCAGGCGGGCATGGACGAGCTCATCCACAAGCCCTACGGGATCATCCTCGTCACCGGGCCGACGGGCTCGGGCAAGACGACGACGCTCTACGCCGCGCTCGAGCGGCTGAACGACAACACCAGCAACATCATGACGGTCGAGGATCCGATCGAGTACTACATCGACGGCATCGGCCAGACGCAGGTCAACACCAAGGTCGAGATGACCTTCGCGCGCGGGCTTCGGGCGATCCTCCGCCAGGACCCGGACGTCGTGATGGTCGGCGAAATCCGCGACATCGAGACCGCGCAGATCGCGGTGCAGGCGTCCCTCACCGGCCACCTCGTGCTCTCGACGCTGCACACGAACACCGCGGTCGGCGCGATCACGCGCCTGCGTGACATGGGCGTCGAGCCGTTCCTGCTGTCATCGACGCTGCTCGGCGTGCTCGCGCAACGGCTGGTGCGCGTGCTCGACCCCGTGACGCGCGTGCCGCACGCGATCGCCGAGCACGAGCGGCAGCTCCTCAACCTCAAGCCCGGCGAGCCCGCCACCGTCTACCGCGCCGGCACCGAGGTCGGAACGGGCTACAAGGGCCGCACCGGCATCTACGAGCTCGCGGTCGTCGACGATGCGATGCGCACGCTCATCCACGACGGCGCGGGCGAGCAGGAGCTCGAGCGCCACGCACGCAAGTCGACGCCCAGCATCCGCGACGACGGCCGCCGGCGGATCCTCGCGGGCGAGACGACGCTCGAGGAAGTCCTGCGCGTCACCCGCGAAGACTGAGCGCCTGACGCCCCATGGCCGCCTTCGAATACACCGCGCTCGATGCGAACGGTCGCGAGCGCCGCGGCGTCCTCGAGGCCGACACGGCGCGGCAGATTCGCCAGCTGCTGCGCGAACAGCAGCTCCTGCCGGTCACGGTCGGCGAGGTCGCGCAGACCGAGCAGAAGCGCAGCACCGCGCGCTTCACCTTCAAGCGCGGCATCTCGGCCGGGGATCTGGCGATGCTGACCCGCCAGCTCGCGACGCTCGCGCGCGCCGGCATCCCGCTCGAGGAGGCGCTGCTCGCGGTATCGCAGCAGACCGAGACCCCGCGCATCCAGGCGATCGTCTCGGGCGTGCGCGCCCGCGTGCTCGAGGGTCGCACGCTCGCCGATGGCCTCGCCGCGTTCCCGCAGGCCTTCCCCGAGATCTACCGCGCGACCGTGTCGGCGGGCGAGCAGTCGGGGCGCCTCGATTGGGTGCTCGAGCGCCTCGCCGACTACACCGAGAACCGCCAGCTCCTGCAGAGCCGGGTCAGGAACGCCCTCGTCTACCCGATCCTCCTCAGCATCGTGAGCCTGATCATCGTCTCGCTGCTCCTCGGCTACGTGGTCCCGGAGATCGTCAACGTGTTCAAGGCGGGCAAGCAGCAGCTGCCGATCCTGACGCGCGGCCTCATCGCCATCAGCGACGGGTTCCGGCACTGGTGGTGGCTCATCTTCGCGCTCGCGGCCGGGGCCTTCTACGGCTTCCGGCGATGGCTGCGCGATCCCGCGGCGGCGCGGCGCTGGGACCGGATGCTGCTGGAGCTGCCGATCATCGGGCGGGTGGTGCGCGGCGTGAACGCGGCGGGCTTTGCGCGCACGCTCTCGATCCTGACGGCGAGCGCGGTGCCGGTGCTGGATGCGCTGCGGATCTCGGGCGAGGTCGTCGCGAACCTCCCGATGCGCGATGCGGTTGCCGAGGCCGCCGCCAAGGTGCGCGAGGGTGCGCCGATCGCCCGTTCGCTCGCGGCCTCGAAGCTCTATCCGCCCATGCTGATCCACCTGATCGCGAGCGGCGAGTCGAGCGGCGAGCTCGAGGCGATGCTCGAGCGCGCGGCGGCGAACCAGGAGCGGGAGATGGACGGCATCGTCAACACCGCGGTCAACATCCTCGGACCCGCGATGATCCTCGTCATGGGCGGGTTCGTGCTCCTGATCGTGCTCGCGCTCCTCCTCCCGATCTTCCAGCTGAACCAGCTGGTGCGCTGAGGCGGTCGGCGACCGCCGTCGGTCGCCGCGTCGGCCGCTCGGGGACGGCCCTTGGCGGTGCTGCGGCGCGGTGCGAGCGGATTCGCGAGGTGCGTCACGCAAAGTTCATCGGGCGACCTCTTGCGCCCGTCACGCACCCTGACTTATAACGGCGCCGCTCGAAGTCGCTTTTCACCGGCTTGACCGATGAGCGAGAAGCCCGACTCAGAAGAGTTCGACGAGGACGATGCCGAGGAGGCCGTCGACAACGACGACCCGCAGCTCGAGCGTTTGCTCAAATCCCTGGAGTACCAGAAGCGCCGCGCGGGACCGAAGCCCGGTGAGCCCGCCTGGCGCCGCCTCGAGAAGCACATGGAGAAGAAGCGCACCCAGGAGCTCCTCTCCGACTTCGACGACTACGACATCGGCGATGGCGTGCCCCCGAAGACACGCCCCCGCAAGGAGCGCCGCTAGCGATCGTCGCTGAA
>CAYNCY010000484.1:0-3303 GCA_964395195.1 uncultured Steroidobacteraceae bacterium | reverse complement strand
GGGCCCACGAGCGCGCGCCGTCTTCCGTATACACAGCGCCCGATTTGAACAGCAGCTCGGCGGGCGCTACGGCATTGGCCCTGCTGTCTGCCAATGGCGGCGCCGCGTGTGCGGCGTGCATGACGAATAGCGCCAAGCCCGTCAGCCCGTGGATCAGTCGCGCGCCTTTCATTTTTCTCATAACTTCCATTCGCGAATGCGGTTTCCCGTTCACAGTCCAGCGTACGTAACAGCGTCGCCGCACGGTGCTGCCGCCACGCCGTTCATTTTGCTACGGTGGTGGCGGACTCGAAATGGGCGCCGTCGGCGGGCTTTGAGCAACATTGAACAGGATGAGGAAACGGTCCTGCAAACCGCCTGAACGATCCGCTCCGCAGGCTGCGGATTGAGATGGGTTTCTGCCACATTTGGCGAGGAACTCTTGTTTCACGGCCTCGGCCGACGGTGACACATTTGGGAAGCGCCCGGTCACTCCCACTCAATAGTCTCCGGCACTCATAAGCAATTGAACTTACGACAATTCCCGTCGAGGCACGCCTGACTTACCGTCACATCTACCGCCAAACACTTCCGCTTGAGCGCGATATACCCCGATAGATGCGGAAAGGTTGACGCGCTTTGGCACTCGCAGCGATTCGCACGCTGCCTCGGGCAATCCACGAGATGACCTCGCGTCTGCGAATAAGGGTGAACCCCGTCATGTTGGACGGCGAGCCGAGACACGTACTTATCTAGTTCGACGTGGACGAAGGCTTAATGCGGTACCGCTCCGGAATGATGCCCAAAGCCGACGCGCGCCCCAGGAGCAGCAGAGTGCCGCCGGGCGGGAAATCAGATTCACTGTGTTGATCACCAACGCAGAGCGCATTTCGCCCCAGCATCCCAAACGGGACTCCATCCAGCGTCGGCCTGGCGCAGGAACTCCCGGAGCGCAGGCTGAACGAAGCCCCCTCCCACCCCTTTACGACGACGGCCATCGATCCTTGCTTGCCTACAATCGCGGTCAACGCAAGTGGCAAAACGTTTGAGAACGACATCCACGCAAAACCTGCGAAGACCACCGCCATGAAAGGCGCACGAACATAGACCTTGCCCAAGATCGGACGTTGCGCAACGGCCGCCATCACCTTTGGGTTCTGAGGGTCCCAACCGAATTGTTCGAATCCAACAAAAAAGACTGCGTAAGAAAGCCCGACCACTGAGGTCAAAACCTTGGCGACAGCCACCGTAGTCGGCGCAGGCACGAAATTGCTGAGGAATATGCTGTAGAGGCCCGTGATGCTCAGCGCCAACATCCCCCAGCCGAATGCTCGGTTCACCATTTGAACGCGGGGTGAAGGTTCTGCCGATGGCACAATCGCGGTGACTTCTGTCGGAATCGCACGTAGCAACTGATCTGTTGGAACAAGCAGTTTCGCGCGTCGACGTTGCATCTCCTGCGCGAACATCAGCACTCCGGCCATAGCGAAGCAGCCGCCGACCACATATCCGAGTGGTCCCCAGGCGAAAATCAGCGTGACACCCAACAGGATCAAAACCACGGTTGATGCTGTGCGCATCGACGATGCCTCGTTTATAAACGCCGATTCTAGGCTGCGTTAGTTAGGTCCGTCTCATGGCCGTTACTTACCGCCATGGAATCTACTGTCATGCAGCGTCAAGCCAAATCGGCCACGCACTGGGCCAGCGACATCACTCCAACCTTGGGGCCGAGCGCATATCGAACCGAGCCTGGGTACACGACCAACAACCGATGCAAATCCAGGTCTTGTAGCGCCGAAACCATCGAAGGTGTCATCTTGGGCGCATCATTTCGCTTGATCTCAATGCCAATACGCCGTCCCTTTAGAAACAGCAGCAGATCGAGCTCTGCGCCGGCCTGCGTTCGCCAGTAGTAAGCTTTGGCCTTGGGCAAATGAGCGAGCAGTTGCTCGATGACGAATCCTTCCCATGACCCACCGACCACGGGGTGCCCATCGAGTTGCCGACGATCGCCTATTCCGAGCAACGTATGCAGGAGCCCCGAATCCCGAATGTAAACCTTCGGGGACTTTACTAACCGCTTGCCGACGTTCGCGTACCAAGGCTCGAGCACTCGCAAAACAAGCGCGCTGGAGAGGACATCGAGGTGGCGCCTGACGGTCGTATGAGCCTCGCCCAGCGATCGGCCAATCTCCGAGCTGTTCCATATGCCACCTGAGTAGTGCGCGGTCATGGTCCAAAACCGGCGCATCGTGCCTGCAGGCACTTGCACCCCGAGTTGAGCCAAATCGCGTTCGAGGAAAGTGCGGATGAAATCCTCGCGCCATGCAGTGCTCGCAGCTTCCGTGCGCGCCAAGAACGAGCGCGGGAAGCCGCCCCGTAACCACAGTCGGTTGAGGTCCGGGCGGTTGAGCTCTTCAAGCGTGAAGCCGGCCATCTCGACAATGGCCATCCGACCCGCCAGGGATTCTGAACTCTGGCGCAGCAACTCCGGCGATGCACTGCCAAGTATGAGAAAGCGCGCTCGAATTGGCTTGCGGTCTGACAATACCCTGAGAATCGGGAAGAGATCGGGATGACGCTGCACCTCATCGATCACGATCAGCCCGCGCAACGATTCCAGCGCCGTCATGGGCTCGGATAGCCGAGCCAGATCCACGGGATTTTCCAGATCGAAGTAGGTGCTCTTTGAGGAACCAGCAAGCTGCCGTGCGAGTGTAGTCTTGCCGCACTGACGGGGACCGAGAAGCGCCACCGCGGGACTCGTTCTTAGGCCAGCACGCAGCCTATCTAAGAGCTGGGGCCGTTTAAGCATGCCTCGCATAATGAGCGACCTCCGCTCAATATTCAAGGTCTTAGTTGGGCCTGGTCACTCCCACTCAATTGTCTCCGGCAATTATAAGCACCTGAAACTGTTATCTTTTTGTCCGGCGTACAACGCACTTACCGTCAGATCTACCGCCAAAAACTTCCGCTTGAGGGCGACAGACGGCGATAGATGCCGAGAGCATCGAGCTCCTCTGGCTGTAGAGCGGCGCATTTGTGGCGGCATTCGTTTTCGCGGCCGTCGACGTCACCAGACGCCCGCTCTGGTCATCGACCAGCGATCACTGCGGCGGGGTCGAAACCCGATGGCCGTTAGCATCGATGAGCAGTTCTCCATCCTCTTTTGCGAATGGACCGTGTTGCGGCAGCGGCAGAATATCCAGCACAAGCTCCGATGGACGGCAGAGCTTCACGCCCCAAGGGGTGATCACAATCGGACGGTTTATCAGGATGGGATGCGCCAGCATGTGGTCGGTGAGTTCGTCATCGGTCCAA
>CAYNCY010000483.1:0-3305 GCA_964395195.1 uncultured Steroidobacteraceae bacterium | reverse complement strand
ATCCTTGGATAGTACCTTGCAATTCCGGTTTCTCAAACCGATATTTCAAGGTCGATGTCCGCCCCTCACTCCCACTCGATCGTCGCGGGCGGCTTGCCCGAGATGTCGTAGACCACCCGCGAGACGCCCGCCACTTCGTTGACGATGCGCAGCGACACGTGATCGAGGAAGTCGTACGGCAGACGCGACCACTTGGCCGTCATGAAATCGATCGTCTCGACCGCCCGGAGCGCAATGACCCAGTCGTACTTGCGCCCGTCGCCCATCACCGCGACCGAGCGGACCGGCAGGAACACGGCGAATGCCTGGCTGACGCGATCGTAGAGATCGTGCTTGCGAAGCTCCTCGATGAAGATCGCGTCGGCGTGGCGGAGGAGATCCGCGATCGGCCGGGTCACCGCGCCCAGGATTCGCACCGCGAGGCCGGGGCCCGGGAACGGGTGACGGAACACCATCGAGCGCGGCAGTCCCAGCTCGAGCCCAAGGCGCCGGACCTCGTCCTTGAAGAGCTCGCGGAGCGGCTCCAGCAGCTTCAGGTTCATTTTCTCGGGCAGCCCACCGACGTTGTGGTGCGACTTGATGACGTGCGCCTTGCCGGTCTTCGAGCCCGCCGACTCGATCACGTCGGGGTAGAGCGTGCCCTGCGCGAGGAAGCGGATGCCCTTCAGCTTCTGCGCCTCGGCATCGAACACCTCGATGAACAGCCGGCCGATGACCTTGCGCTTGGCTTCCGGGTCCTCGACACCCGCGAGCGCGCCGAGGAAGCGCTCGCTCGCATCGACGCGGATCACCTCGACCCCCATGTGCTCGGCGAAGGTCGCCATGACCTGGTCGCCCTCGTGGAGCCGAAGCAGTCCGTGGTCCACGAATACGCACGTGAGCTGCCGGCCGATTGCCTTGTGCAGCAGCGCCGCGACGACCGAGGAGTCGACGCCGCCCGAAAGGCCGAGCAGCACACGGTCCGTGCCGACCGTCGCGCGCACGCGTTCGATGGCATCGGCCGCGATGTGGCCCGCGTCCCAGAGCGCATCGCAGCCGGCGAGCTCGCGCACGAAGCGCTCGAGCAGCCGCGCGCCCTGCAGCGTGTGCGTGACCTCCGGGTGGAACTGCACGGCGTAGAAGTGCCGCGCGGCGTCTTCCATCGCCGCGATCGGGGCATTCTTCGAGCGCCCGGTCACGCGGAAGCCGGGCGGCACCGCCTCGACGCGATCGCCGTGGCTCATCCAGACATCGAGTACCGGTGTCTGGCCGTTGGCAAGGCGGTCGGAGATGTCGCGGAAGAGAACCGTGTCGCCGGCGGCCTCGACTTCGGCGTAGCCGAACTCTCTGTGGCTCGATCCTTCGACCCGGCCGCCGAGCTGCGCGGCCATGGTCTGCATGCCGTAGCAGATCCCGAGTACCGGCACGCCCAGGGCGAAGACCGCGTCGGGGGCGCGCGGCGGGACCGCGTCGGTCACCGACTCAGGCCCGCCCGAGAGGATCACCGCACGCGCGCCGAACGCCCGCACGGTAGCGTCGTCGATGTCCCACGGATGGATCTCGCAGTAGACGCCGAGCTCGCGGACGCGGCGCGCGATGAGCTGCGTGTACTGCGCGCCGAAGTCGAGAATCAGAATCCGGTGCGCGTGGATGTCGCCGCCCGTGGCGGCGGGCGGGGTCGGAGCCGTGTTCACGGCCTCAGCTGATCCGGTAATTGGGGGCTTCCTTGGTGATCGTGACGTCATGGACGTGGCTCTCGCGCACACCGGCGTTGGTGATCCGCACGAAGCGCGGCTTCGAGCGCAGGTCCTCGATGCTGGCGCTGCCGGTATAGCCCATCGCAGCGCGAAGGCCACCGCCGAGCTGGTGCAGGATCGAGACGATGCTGCCCTTGTACGGCACGCGGCCCTCGATGCCCTCCGGCACCAGCTTCTCGAGTTCGCTGGTCGTGTCCTGGAAGTAGCGGTCGGAGGAGCCGTGACGCTGCGACATCGCGCCGAGCGAGCCCATGCCGCGATACGACTTGTACGAGGCGCCCTGGTAGAGCTCGACCTCGCCCGGGGACTCCTCGGTGCCGGCGAAGAGACCGCCGATCATCACCGAATGCGCGCCGGCGGCGAGCGCCTTGGCGAGGTCACCGGAGAAGCGGATGCCGCCGTCCGCGATCAGCGGCACGCCGCTCTTGGCGAGCGCCGCGGCGACGTTCGCGACCGCGCTGATCTGCGGCACGCCGACGCCCGCGACGATGCGGGTCGTGCAGATCGAACCCGGGCCGATGCCGACCTTGACGCCATCGGCGCCGGCCTCGACGAGCGCGAGTGCGCCTTCGGCCGTGACGATGTTGCCGCCAATGAGGTCGAGGTCCGGATGGGCCTTCCGGATCCGGGCGATCGTCTCGAGCACGCCGCGCGAGTGGCCGTGCGAGGTGTCGACGACGACGACGTCGACGCCCGCTTCGCGCAGCTGCGCGACGCGATCGAGCGTGTCCGGGCTCGTGCCGACGGCGGCGCCGACCCGAAGGCGCCCGCTTCCGTCCTTGCTGGCGCGCGGGAATTCCGTCGCCTTCTGGAAGTCCTTGACGGTGATCATGCCCTTGAGGCGTCCGGCGGGATCCACCACGAGCACCTTCTCGATGCGGTGGCGGTGCAGGAGCAGCAGCACCTCGTCCTTGGGCGCATTCTCGCGCACGGTGATCAGGCGCTCCTTCGGCGTCATCACGGTCGTGATCGGCGCATCGAAGCGCTGCTCGAACCGCAGATCGCGGTGGGTCACGATGCCAACCACCTCGCTGTCGGCGGTCACGACCGGCACGCCCGAGATGCCCTTGGCGCGCGTGAGCTCGATGACCTCGCGAATGGTCTTGTCCGGGGTGACGGTGATCGGATCCGAGATCACGCCACTTTCGTACTTCTTGACGCGCAGCACCTCGCGGGCCTGCGCCGCCGCGCTCATGTTCTTGTGGACGATGCCGATGCCGCCTTCCTGCGCGATCGTGATCGCGAGACGCGCTTCGGTGACGGTGTCCATCGCCGCGGAGACGAGTGGCACGTTGAGGCGGATGTTGCGGGTCAGGCGCGTCGACAGGTCGACTTCGCGGGGCAGCACTTCGGAGTACGCCGGGACCAGCAGTACGTCGTCGAACGTGAGCGCTTCTTGATCGATTCGCATGGACAGCCCTCTGCCGCGTGATCCTGCGGCGGGGCCGATGCGCTGCTACTCGCTCCGCCGTGGGGATTGAGTAAAGCCGGGCATTGTACTCATCCCGGACCTCCGGGTAAACCCGCCGCGAGGCATGCCCCAATAGCGCGGCGTGCGCGAGCTTTCAC
>CAYNCY010000482.1:0-3317 GCA_964395195.1 uncultured Steroidobacteraceae bacterium | reverse complement strand
CCTCGTCCGGCTCGTGCTTGAGGCCGGCATTGACCTGGCCCCCGTTCCGACCGGAGGCGCCCCAGCCGGGCTCGGCGGCCTCGAGCACGACGGTGTCGATCCCGCGCTCGGCCAGGGTGAGCGCCGCGGAAAGGCCGGTGAAGCCCGCGCCGACCACGACGACACGGGCGGTCACGTGCGTGGCGAGCGGCGGTGCCGGCTCGGCAGCGGCGGCCGTCGACAGGTAGAGGCAGCCCGGCAGGTCGCGGTCGAGCGCCGCGGGGGCGGCACGGAAATTCGCCATCGTCAGAACCCGCCTCCGGTCACTGCTGGGTAGCTCGTTTTGCCGGACCGACGTTCGATCGACGGCACGAAGCGATGCGCAGTCAAGCTAGCACGCGTCTGCGCGCGAGGCCACGGCGCGTCGGCCAGCGCGGACTTTCGGCGCAACGGTCGTTGTGCGAAACTGGGATCACACGCGGTTTTGCGGCCGCGCGGACGCATGGCGCCGACCGGGGGGAATCCGAATGCACGCGCGTACTGTCCTGGCGGCGGGCATCACCGTTCTGGGCCTTGCGGCGACGAGTGCCCACGCGGCGCCGCCGCTCGCGGCCGAACACCTCGATGTCACGCGCCTGCCGGCGCGCACCCCGCACTGGGTTTTCGTCTACGACGCGGCAATTACCTACGAGACGGATGCGCGTTACTACGTGTACGACGGCGACCGGAACCGGTTGCTCGGGCAGATCGACGCGGGCTACTACCCGGGTTTCTCGCTCTCGCCGGACGGTGCGACCACCGCGGTCGCGACCACCTACTGGTCACGCGGCTGGCACGGCACGCGCACCGACGTCGTCGAGTTCACCGACAACACGACCCTCGATTTCAAGCGCGAGGTCGTGCTGCCCGCGAAGCGACTGCAGGGTCCGCCGACGTCGTTCAACGTTGCCTACAGCGCCGACCAGCATCTCCTCTACGTCGCAAACGCGACGCCGGCGACTTCGTTCACGGTCGTCGACGTCGCCAAGGGGACCGTGGTCGGAGAGATCGAAACCGACGGCTGCATCCTGGTGATCCCGTCGGGCGCGCGGCGCGTGTCCTCGCTCTGCGAGAGCGGCAAGCTGCTCACCGTCGTGCTCGACGATGGCGGTCACGAGGTCTCGCGGGCACTCTCGAGCGCTTTCTTCAGCGTCGACAAGGATCCGATCTTCGCGCAGGGCGCCCCGACCGGATCGCAGGTCACCTTCGTCTCGTTCCTTGGCGAGGTGCACGTGGCCGACCTCGCGGGCGCCGAGCCAAAGTTCCCCGCGACCTGGTCGCTGGTGACGGCGGGCGAGCGCGGCAAGTGGCGACCGGGCGGTACGCAGATGGTCGCCTATCACGCGAAGACCGCGCGGCTCTTCGTGCAGATGCACAAGGGCGGCGAGGGTTCGCACAAGCAGGGCGGCAGCGAGATCTGGGTATTCGACACCGATTCCCACAAGCGCCTCGCGCGCTGGCCGATCGACACGCACAAGCTCGGGGCCGTGAGCGCGCTGCAAGTGTCACCGGACGACAAGCCGCTCCTCTTCGCCGCGACCGAGGACGCGAAGCTCCTCGTAATGGACCCGAAGAGCGGCGCCATCAAGCACGTGGTCGACAAAGTCGGGCAGTCGCCCTGGTACCTGGTGAACCCATGAACAGGCGCAGCAGATTGGATCGGTGGTTCGAGGGCTCGACGCGCGCGCTTGCGCAGCGCACTTCGCGCCGGGGGTTCCTGGGATCGCTCGGCCGCGTGCTGGTCGGCGCGAGCCTGCTGCCGCTCCTGCCGATCGACCGTTCCTCGCGCGCCAACGCTGCCGAGGGTCCCGCGAAGTCGCACAGCGACGATCCCACGAGCTGCGACTACTGGAAGTACTGCTCGATCGACGGGTTCCTGTGCTCCTGCTGCGGCGGCAGCTCCTCGAGCTGCCCGCCCGGCACGACGCCCTCGCCGATCACCTGGATCGGGACCTGCCACAACCCGGTCGACGGGCGCGACTACATCGTTTCGTACAACGACTGCTGCGGCAAGACGAGCTGCGGCAACTGCTACTGCAACCACAACGAGCGCGAAAAGCCGCTGTACCGGCTCTCGCTGAACAACGACATCAACTGGTGCATGGCCAACGACAACCCGAATTACCACTGTTCGGTGTCGGTGATCCTCGGCGTCGCCGAGAAATGACCGTGCGCTCACGGCGCCTCCTGGCCGGGCTAGCCGCCGCCGTATCGCTCCTGCCGCTCGCGGCGCTCGCCGCGGACGGTTCCGTCGATGCGGCCGTGCGCTTCGCCGACGGCGCGTCGCTCTTCCAGGCAAATTGCGCGGTCTGCCATCGCGCGAACGGGGCGGGGCAGTCCGGCCTCGCGCCACCGCTGCTCGTCTACCCCGCGCGCTACGCCGCGAGCGTCGAAGGGCGACGCCAGCTCGCGATGACGCTTCTCTTCGGCATGTTCGGTGACATCACCGTCGACGACCGCCACTACAACTTCAAGATGCCGGATTTCGCGCGCTTCGACGACGCGACGGTGGCGGCGCTCATCAACTACGTCGTGTTCGACCTCGGCCACGCGCCCGCGAACGTCGCCGCCTTCGCTCCCGCGGACGTCGCCGCCGAGCGCGCGACTGCCCAGACCGGGGAGGCGGTCCGCCGCCACCGATCGCAGCTGCTGGAGGCGCCGACGCCGTGAACGGCGCGGGTCGCGGCGCGGCCGTCGTGGCCCTTGCGGGCCTCGCGCTCGTGGCTGGCCGAATCGGTGCAGAGACGCCGGCGAGTCGCGCGGAACTGGACTACGTCCTCAGTTGCCAGGGTTGCCACGGCGCCGATGGGCGCGGCGCGCCCCACAAGGTTCCCGCGCTCAAGGAATCGCTGCCGAAGCTCATGCGCTTCGCCGACGGGCGCGACTTCGTGCTGCGCGTGCCCGGGGCAGCGAATTCACCGCTCTCGGATGCCGCGCTCGCGGACGTCCTCAACTGGCTGGCGCTCCGGTTCCGCGACGCCGATTCGCCGGCGGATCTGCCGCGGTTCAGCGCCGCCGACGTGACCGGCGCGCGCCACCGGCCGCTCGTCGGCGTGCACAGGACCCGCCGCGAACTCGCGGCGCAAATGACGGCCGCCGGGCTCGCCTCGCCCGAGGACTACTAAGCGGCGGGAGCGGCCTTCTGGTTGGAGCCGCGCATCAGGGTGAGCGCGAGCAGCGCCGAGGCGACCATCAGGAAGAGGCTGACCGCGTTCAGCACGGGCGTCGCACCTTCGCGCATCCGGCCGTACATCATGATCGTCAGCGGCGAATCGGCACCCACCAGCATCAGCGTCGTA
>CAYNCY010000481.1:0-3322 GCA_964395195.1 uncultured Steroidobacteraceae bacterium | reverse complement strand
CCGCAGCGTCAGCGGCTGGGTGTGGGGCAACATCGTTTTTGGCGGACTGATCGGTCTCGGCGTTGATGCGATCAGCGGCGGCCTCTACAAGCTGACCCCGGAACAGGTGAGCGGGAGCCTGGCGTCGACGATGACGAGCCGGGTGCTGCGCGACGACGGTGTGTATGTCGCGGTCGTGCTCGAGCCGCAGTCGGGCTGGCAGAGGATCGGCCAACTCGAGCGCGATTAGCCAGCTTCGGCGCCTCCCGGGCGAGACGGCAGCGAGGGTCCTCGACCTCGTCCGAGGAGGCACCGGTCGTCGCGCTCGGGGGCTCTAGTCGGTGCGACGGCTCGCGGGCCTGATGCGGCAGAACGACTCCTTTGTCAGTCCGGCCGTGCTAGGTTCGGGCGATTCGAAGGCGCATTCGCCGCCTCGGGAGCAGTCCATGCATCGCCGTGAAATTTGGGCCCTCGCAGTCCTCGCAGTCGTTTCAGTTGGTGCCGCAAGCCTTGGCGACGCGGCGACGCCCGGCGTTCCGCCTTACGTATCGGCGGCGATCGGCGATGCCGCGCGATCGACCGACGACACCGGGCGGGACGCGCTGCGCAAGCCCGCCGAGACCCTCGCCTTCGCGGGGGTCAAGCCAGGCGACCAGGTTCTCGAACTCGGTGCCGGCAAGGGCTACTACACGCGCCTCTTGAGTGCCGTCGTCGGCCCGTCGGGCAAGGTCACCATCTACACGGTGTCGGTGCCGCCCAAGCCCGACCAGGTGCCGGCGACTCTGATGGCCATGACGACGGACGTGCACTACGCCAACGTCAAATTGAACTTGCAGCGACTTGCCGAGGCGAAGCCGACGGCCGCGTTCGATCTGGTCTGGACGACCCAGAACTACCACGACTTCCACAACGTCCCGGACCTCGACATGGCCGTGCTGAACCGGGCCATCTTCGATTCGCTGAAGCCGGGCGGCGTCTATTTCGTGCTCGACCACGCGGCCGAAGCAGGCTCGGGCGCGCGCGATACCAACACGCTGCACCGCATCGATCGCGCAACCGTCGTCCAGGAAGTGACGGCCGCGGGCTTCGTGCTGGCCGAGGAGGGCGACTTCCTCAAGAACGCGGGCGACCCGCACACCGCCAAGGTCTTCGAGACCGGCATCAAGGGCAACACCGATCAGTTCGCGCTCAAGTTCCGCAAGCCGAAGAAGTAGCGCGCGAGCGTTCGCGCGGGAACGGGCACACGACCGGCGCGGCGGCAGCCGCGCCGCCGACTACCCGTTGATTTCGGGCTCGACGAGCCTCGCGAGGTTCAGGAGCGACTGCTGCCAGCCGAGGTAGCACATCTCGAGCGGGATGGCGTCGGGAAGGCCCGACTGTGTGATGTGCACTTCCGTGCCGACCAGCACCTTCTTGAGCGTGACCGTCACCTCGATCTCGCCCGGCAAGTTCGGGTCGTCGAACTTGTCGGTGTAGCGGAGGCGCTCGTTCGGCACGAGTTCCACGTACGTGCCACCGAACGAATGCGTCTGTCCGTTCGTGAAGTTCCGGAACGACATGCGGTGCGTCCCGCCCACCTTCGGCTCCAGCTGGTGCACGGTGCAGGTGGTCCCGTTCGGCGGAATCCACTTCGCCATCGCGTCGGGCTCGAGGAACGCCCGGTAGACCTTTTCAGGACTCGTGGTCAGGACCCGGTGCAGGCGTACGGTGTTCGGCATGTCGGTTCCTCGGGACGTCCGGTGGAGGCATCGGCGGGTCAGGGGCGGCGGCGACGCAGCGGCGCGGGGCAGGGCCCCGACGCCGCGCACGTGCGAGAGATCAGCCGCCCGGGATCGGCATCACCGGCATCACTTCGACCGCTTCACCCGGGAAGATCGAGAAATGCGGGTGTTTTTCGAAGAGCTTCGCGGCGGCCTCGTGCGATTCGGCACGGACGACGGTGAAGGCCCCCATGTGGTTGCTGACGTCCGCGATCCCTGCGGCCGAGACCTTCTTGGTCTTGCCGAGCGGCCCACCCATCTCGACGATGACCGACTGGTGCTTGATGACCCACGCCTTCCACGCCGCCATTCCCTCCTGCTCCTTGGCCTTGCGCGCCGTCTCCGACAGCGCATTCCACGCCTTGAAGTTCGGGCCATCCTTGTTGCCGAGGAATACCGCGAGATAGGTGTTGGTCGTGCTCATGTCATTTCCTCACTGTCTTTGTGGGTTGGGCTGAAACAGAAATTCGATGTAGCGATGAAGGTGATCGACGCTCGCCGCCGCGACCGCCGCGCCGCCGTTGGCCTTCGCCAGGATGAAGGCGCCCTGCAGGACCGCCTGGGTGTGCAGCGCCAGGCTCGCCGCGGTCCAGTCAGCGCGAACGCCGCGGCGCGCCATCGCCGCGGCGATGTCGGGCTCGAGCTTCGCGGCATGGCCGAAGATGCTGGCCTCGCAGGCGGCGCGGATGTCCTCGTGCGAGCCGTAGGTCTCCTGCACCATCGTGCCGACGAGGCAAGTGAACTCGGCGACCCCGCCCGCGAGCAGGCTCTTGCGGAAGTCGACGTAACCGAGCACGCGATCGAGCGGATCGCTGTGGCGGTGGTACGGGGCTGCGGCGAAAAGGTCATCGGTCGTCTCGGACCAGTGCTTCGCGGCGGCGACGCCGAGCGCCTCCTTGCTCGCGAAGTGGTGGAAGAACGCACCCTTGGTGACGCCGGCGCGCGTGCAGAGTTCCTCGACCGAGGTCGGCGCGTAGCCCTTCTCGCGGATCGCCGCGAGCGCGGCGTCGAGCAGCTTCTGCCGCGCGTTCGTCCTCGACCCCTGCGATGCGTTTTCATCGGCCACGGCGTCAACATACCGACTAGTTGGTATGAACGCAATCGAGTCAACGCCCTGCCCCCATTCAGGATTGTTATCTCAGCTGTATCAATGCTTTATCGGCGACGCGGCCGCGGGAGCGGGACCCGCGCCGGCGGAACGATTCCCGCCCCCGCCCGTCAGTCGTTGGCCGGCACGAGCGCGGCGACGAGCGCCGCCAACTTCGTCGCGTCGGCGGGCTTCTCGATCACCGCGCGGACACCGAGCGAACGCGCGTGGGCGGCCCAGTTCGGCTCTTCGCACCCGGTCGCGATCGCGACGACGGCGTCGGGTTTGATCTGGAGGACCTGCTTTGCGAAGTCGATGCCGCTCATGCCGGTCATCGACATGTCGGTGATCACGACGTCGAACTGGCTCGGCAACGCCTTGAACACCGCGATCGCCTCCGCTGCGCTCGTGAAGCCCGTGACGGAGTGGCCGAGGCGTTCGAGCAGCCGAGTCAGGAGCGCGACCAGCGCTGCATCGTCATCGAGGTAAAGGACTC
>CAYNCY010000480.1:0-3325 GCA_964395195.1 uncultured Steroidobacteraceae bacterium | reverse complement strand
GACCATTGCCTTCGCGGCCGAGGCGTTCGAGGGAACGCTGACCGACCTCTACCTGCCGCGCAAGACCTGAACTCCGGCCGCGGCCGCCTACGGCGTCGCATTCACCGTCGGTATCTCGACGATCACCCGAAGCCCCGGCGATGCATCGCTAAGCTCGAGCCGCGCGTGGTGCAGGCGCGCGACCGCGGCGACGAGCGAGAGGCCGAGCCCTGAGCCCGGCAGCCCCGAGCTCCCGGGCAGGCGCCGGAAGCGGTGCGTCGCGAGCTCGCGGTGCTCCGCCGGAATGCCGGGACCGCCGTCCGTGACCTCGAGCCGCGCGAATGCGCCGTCGCGCCTCAGGAGCGCCCGGATCGGCGTGCCGCGGCCGTACTTGAGCGCGTTGTCGAGAAGGTTCGCGAGCGCCTGCGAGAGGAGCTGGCGGTGGCCGCGCACGACGAGCCCGGGCTCTATCGAGACCGTGAGCTGGCCCTGGCCTGCCTCGGCGACGGGCTCGTAGAACTCGACGAGGTCGTTCGCGACGGCGCTCAAATCGACGTCCTCCAGGGGCGCGGTGCCCGACTCCGCGAGCGCGATCCGAAGGAGCCCGTGCAGCGTGTCGCCGAGCCGGTCGATCTCGCCGATAACCGCGTCCGCCGCCGCGCTCTCGGCGGGCGTCGTCGCGGCGCGGCGCGCATCCTGCGCCGCGCCGCGGATGCGGTTGAGGTGTCCCCGCAAGTCGTGTGCGGTCGAGTCGAGAACGGCGCGCATGGTGGTGGTCAGCGTCTCGACGCGACCGAGGAGCTCGTTGAAGCGCCCGACGAGCGCATCGATCTCATCGCCGCTGCCGGTGAGCGCGAGCCGCTCGCCGAGGCTGCCCGCGGCGATCCGCCCGGCGCTGTCGCTGATGCCGTGCGCGGCGCGCGCGATGCGCCGTCCCAGCCACCAGCCGGCGAAGAGCCCGAAGAGGAGGGCGACAACGACCGCCCAGGCGATGCTCCTCAGCATCACGCGCCGGAACGCACGCCGGTCCTCGATGTCGTGACCAACGAGCAGGCGAAAACCGCCGCCGAGTTCGAGCACCTTCGAGCGGATGCCGCGGCTCGCATTGGCATCGCCGCGGGTCACCGCGACGTCGAACTCCGCCCAGCCCCCGGGCAGAATCGTGAGATCGGGGAGCACGACGACGTTGCCCGCGAGGAAGTCACCGCGCGGACCCCTGAGCTCGTACACCGCGCCCCGCACCCACGGGTCCTCGGCGCGATCGACGATCGCGGTCACGAACGCATCGAGGTCGCGGACCTTGAACTCCTCCGCGAGTCCCTGCGCCTCGAGCGCGATCGACTGGTCGCCGTCGCTCGCGATGATCCTGAGCGTGCCGAAGTAGACCGCGCCCAGCACCGCGACCATCGCGAGCGCGAGCAGCAGGCCCTGCAGGAACGCGAGCCGGGCGATCGAGGAACGCGCGAAGGAGACGAACGCCACGCTCAGGCCCCGTCAGGGGTCTTCGGTCAGCGTGTAGCCGGCGCCGCGCACGGTGTGCAGCAGGTGCTGTTCGAAGCCCTTGTCGATCGCCTGCCGGAGCCGGCTGATGTGCACGTCGATGACGTTGGTCTTGGGGTCGAAGTGATAGTCCCAGACGCCCTCGAGGATCATCGTGCGCGTGACGACCTGGCCGGCGTGGCGCATCAGGAACTCGAGCAGCTGGAACTCGCGCGCGGTGAGCTCGATCTTCTTGCCGGCGCGGGTGACGCGCCGCGCGCGCGCATCGAGCTCGAGGTCCGCGATCTTGAGCTTGCCGATCGCGCCCGGCTCCGTCTGGCGTCGCGCGAGCGCATCCAGCCGCGCCGCGAGTTCCTCGAGGTGGTAGGGCTTGGCGAGGTAGTCATCACCTCCGGCCCGCAGGCCCTGGATGCGCTCGTCGACCTCATCGAGCGCGGACAGGATCAGCATCGGCACGGTGCTGCCGGCCGCACGCAGGCGCTTGACGATCTCGAGGCCGTCGAGCCTCGGCAGCATGCGGTCGAGCACCAGCACGTCGTAGGTTGCGGTCTCGGCAGCCTTGAGGCCGCTCTCGCCGTCGAACGCCTGTTCGACGACGTGGCCAAGCTCGCGCAAGCCCTTGGCGAGGTACTCACTGGCGCGACGATCATCCTCGACGAGCAGGATCTTCATGGGGCCCTCTAAGTACCTGAAGGATACGGCATGTCGGCCGAGGCGGTCTTTGCGAACCTTAAGGACTCTTAACGCGGGGTTAAGGCGCCGTGCACGTGCCTCAGGCTAGTCTCGGGGGATGAAGGGCCTTCCGGCGCATGCTCGCTCTGTCGTTCCGCGCTGGCGGCGCCTCGGCCTTGGGGTCGCGGCGGCGTGCGTGCTTGGGTTCGGTGCCGCGGCCGCGGGTGCCGCACCCGGGCCCGACCCGGTGCCCCGTCCGCCGACCGCGGCCGACTGCCAGAGCCTCCTGCACCAGTTCGATGTCGCCGCGCCAGCGCACAGGGACGATGCGCGCTCGGCCGAGGCGCGCCACAGCCGCGACCTCGGGGCCGCGAGCTGCGAGCAGAAGCACTATGCGGATGGCGTGCACCTGATCCGGCGCGCGCTCCACGACATCGGCGTCAAGCCCGTGAAGATCGTCCCGGCTTCGCCCGCGCACTGACGAGCGCGGGGTCCTTGGTCTTCGGCCGGAACGCGCAGAGCCCGACCACCGGGCAGCGCCAGCACTCGGGCTTTCGCGCCTTGCAGGTGTAGCGGCCGAGCAGGATCAGCCAGTGGTGCGCGTGCAGGCGAAACTCCGCCGGCACGACCTCGAGCAATCCCTCTTCGACCTCGACGACGTTCTTGCCGGGCGCAAGTCCCGTGCGGTTCGAGACCCTGAAGATGTGGGTGTCGACCGCGATCGTCGGCTCGCCGAACACGCAGTTGAGGACGACGTTCGCGGTCTTGCGGCCAACCCCCGCCAGCGCCTCGAGCGCCGCGCGTTCGCGCGGCACCTCGCCGCCGTGCAGCTCGACCAGCATCCGGCTGGTCGTGATCAGGTTCTCGGCCTTCGAGTTGAAGAGGCCGATCGTGCGGATGTGGCGCTTCACGCCCTCGAGCCCGAGCGCGAGCAGCGCCGCCGGGGTCCGCGCCGCCGGGAAGAGCGTCGCGGTCGCGAGGTTGACGCTCTTGTCGGTCGCCTGCGCCGAGAGGATCACGGCGACGAGGAGTTCGAAGGGCGTCGACCAGCGCAGTTCGGTCCTGGGCTCGGGGTCGAGCGCCTGAAGCGCGCGAAAGAACGCGTGGCGCTTCCGGGGACTCCTGCGAGCGGCGGCCGCGGGCTCGAGCGCGCGGCGAGGCGGGCGGCACGCGC
>CAYNCY010000479.1:0-3329 GCA_964395195.1 uncultured Steroidobacteraceae bacterium | reverse complement strand
TCCGTGCTGCGCAGCACGGATAGTGAGCACGGCTCACGCACGATTTTGGGCAATTAGGCGCTTTCGAGCACGCGGCTCAAGCGGCGGCCGAAGAGCGCGACCGCGAGCCTGTTCACCTTCATCATCCTGCTGTCGACCGCGGCCGTACTGGTTGTCTACCTCGCCGGCGCGCTCTCAGCCTGGCGGATGAGTCCGTCGCGCTTGGCTCGGTTGGCCATCCTCGGCGCGCTGTTGTTCATTCTGTTCGCATTTTACGGGACGGGGGCCAAGCCTTCACTGTGGAGTCTCGCCCTGCTCGCGATCGGCCTCGCCGTCCTGGCCATCGTTCACCGGTTTAGCTCTCCACGGGTAATCGCAACGTCGAAAGCCTAGCGCCGGCCATTTTCAATGAGAGCCCACGCGGAACGTTCCGATTGAGCCGCGTGTACCCGCAAGCTCATGGCTGCTGGGTGAGCGGCCGCGATGTGGGAAATCGAAGGGACCCACTGACGGCCGGTTTTGGCCGGGTGCTGCCCGTCGTGGGGGCGACGCTTACCGACGTGACGCGCGAGGATGGATGGATCGGTCGGCAGATCCGGAGAAATGAAGTTCGACCAAGTCGCTCCGATGCAGAGCCGGCTCAGTCTCCGATATCAACCGTCGATCAGCATGCTGCTGCGCGGCGCGAAGACCGGCGCGGACACCGCACGAAGGCCGCGGTTCAGGATTGAGACGCCGACGCCGTGGCAGCGGAAGCACTCGCAGATCGCGGGAATATTCTGCGAACGCGCGAATATTCAGAACTGACCGAGTGTAAGTTGGCGCGCCCGGAGAGATTCGAACTCCCGACCCCCTGGTTCGTAGCCAGGTACTCTATCCAGCTGAGCTACGGGCGCGTAATCGATTGATTCTTCGTGCTTTTCGACGCTGGCCGGGAAGCCGTCGTAGAGCACGAGGGCGCGCATTGTACACGGGTTGCACCGCACCGTGGCAAGCTGCGCACGCGCGGTCGGACCCGGCGCGCCACCCGGCGCCCGGCGCGCGCCGGAGATTCCACGTGAAGTATCGAACGATCGAAACCGATGACCGAGTGGTCCTCGAGCCGTCCACCGCCCACTCATCCGTCATCTGGCTCCACGGCCTCGGCGCCGATGGCCGGGATTTCGTGCCGATCGTGCCTGAGCTCAGGCTCCCTGATCCCCTCGGCGTCCGCTTCATTTTTCCGCACGCGGACGTCCGCCCGGTCACTATCAACAACGGCTATCCGATGCGGGCCTGGTACGACATCACGAGTCTCTCGCCGGGCGGTCGCGGCGACGCCGCCGGGCTTCCCGAGTCCGTCGCGCGCGTCCGGGCGCTCATCGAGTCGGAACATGCCGCCGGCATCCCTCCGGCACGCGTCGTGATCGCCGGTTTCTCGCAAGGCGGCGCGGTCGCGCTGCATGCGGGGCTCAGTTACCCGGAGCGTCTGGCGGGGATTCTCGCCCTCTCGACCTACCTCCCGGTCCCGGAGACGCTGGAGCCCAGACTCGCCGCCGCGAACTCGGACGTGCCGATCCTGATGTGCCACGGCACCCTCGATCCCGTGGTCGTACCTGCCATGGGCGAAGCGGCCCGGGCGTGGCTCCAGAGCCGAAAAATCCCGGTCGACTGGCGCGCGTACCCCATGCAGCACCAGGTCTGCCCGGCCGAAATTGCCGACATCTCGCGCTGGCTCGCGGAGCGTCTCGCCTAGCGAATTCCGGCGCCTCTGCGGGCAGCCCGCCCGCCAATCGAGATGCTACGCTCGCGGTCCGATCCGGCTGTGGATCGTGCCGGCCACGATTGAGGGACGTTGATGCCACACGCTACTTACTGTCTCACGCCGGCACGTGCGCTCGCGGGCGCGATCGCCACGCTGATCCTCGCTGCGCCCACGGCGCGTGCCGACACCGATGCCGACGTGGCGCAGCTCGTCGACCACGAACTGCCTGGGCTCGTCAGCTACTACAAGGCGCTGCACGCGGCGCCTGAACTCTCGCACCAGGAAGTGCAGACATCGGCACAGCTCGCCGCCGCGCTCAAGGCCGCCGGTTACCAGGTCACCGACCACATCGGCACGTACCCGGTCGCGACGCTCAAAGGCTACGGCCTGGTTGGCGTGCTCAAGAACGGCGCAGGCCCCACGCTGCTCATCCGTGCCGACATGGATGGACTGCCGGTGCTCGAAAAGACGCAGCTCCCCTACGCGAGCACCCGCCGCACCAAGAGCGACGCCGGTCTCGACGTACCCGTCATGCATGCCTGCGGTCACGACATCCACGTAACCTCGCTGATCGGCATCGCCCGCGTGATGGCCAAGCTCAAGGACCGCTGGAGCGGGACGCTGATCCTGCTCGGGCAGCCGGCCGAGGAGACCATCGACGGCGCGAAGGCGATGCTGAAGGACGGCGTCTACGACAAGGTGCCGAAGCCGGACGTCGCGCTCTCGCTTCACGACATGCCCTTCACGCCCATCGGCACCATCGGGCTCACGCCCGGCTTCGCGCTCGCGGCGTCGACGCAGATGGACGTGCTCGTGCGCGGCGTCGGCGCCCATGGCTCCCAGCCGCAGGATTCAAAGGATCCGGTCGTGCTCGCGGCCAATATTGTCATGCAGCTGCAGACGATTGTGTCGCGCGAGATCTCCCCCTTCGACCAGGCCGTCGTCACGGTCGGCACGATCCACGGCGGCACCAAGCGCAACATCATCCCCGACGAGGTCAAGCTCGAACTCAACATCCGCACCTACAAGGAAGAGGTGCGCCAGCACATCATCGAGGCCGTCGCCCGCATCGCCCGCGCAGCCGCCCTTGGCGCGGGCGTGCCCGAGGACCGCCTGCCTATCGTGCAGGTACTCGAGAACGAGCACGCCTCCGCGCTTTACAACGATCCGGCGCTCACGGAACGCCTGCGGCCGGTGTTCCAGCGCGTCCTCGGTGCGGCGAACGTCCGCGCGATCCCGCCAGCGATGGGGAGCGAGGACTTCGGCGAGTTCGGCCTCGATCAGAAGATCCCGGTGCTGATGTTCTGGGTCGGCGCGGTCACGGCCGAGTCGCTCGCCGAGGCGAAGCGGACGGGCGTGCCGGTGCCGAGTAACCACTCGCCGCTCTTCGCGCCGGTCCCGGATCCGACGATTCGCACCGGCATCATTGCGATGACCGCCGCGGCTCTGGACATCCTCAAGAAGTAGCGTCGCTGCCAACGGCGCGCCGTGGCAATCGTCGAGCCGGCCGTTTCAAATGAAGGACGCAGATCAAATCACAGAGATCGCGCGGCGGTTTGCCGGGCTAGTAGCCGCGTTCCTCGCGTTGCTGCTCGTCGGGTTCTGG
>CAYNCY010000478.1:0-3330 GCA_964395195.1 uncultured Steroidobacteraceae bacterium | reverse complement strand
CGGCGCTCGGAGGCGAACTTCGGCCACAGCAGCGGCCGACGGATGAAGAGCTCCGTCGGCATCAGGTGGTTTTCGATGCGGTTCGCGAACATGAAGATGTGCTTGCCGATGAGTCCCATGTCGTGGGTCAGCGGCATCCAGGAGAGCGAGACGTCCGCCTCGTTGAAGCCGGCCGCCGCCTTGGTCGCGCGGCAGTTCGCGACGACGTTCCGGTGCGTCAGCACGATGCCTTTGGGTTCGCTCGTGGAGCCCGAGGAGAACTGGATGAAGGCGATGTCGTCGGGCGCGGGGTGGACGCTCTCGCCCGCCGCGCTTCCCGAGGGCAGTTCGTCGATCAGGAGCGCGCGGGGCTTCAGCGCCTCGAAGGTCGCCGACTCGCCGACCGAGGCCGCGAAGGCGCCGAGCCGGTCGAGATTCTTGCGATCGGTGAAGAGGTACGGTCCGCCCAGCACGCGGGCGATCCGCAGCAGCTTGTGGCGGTGCTCGTCCGAGATCCCGACCGCGAGCGGCACCGGGGCGATGCCGCCGCTGATTGCCGCCCAGAACGCGTCGATGAAGCGTTCGTTGTTGTTGAGGAAGATGATGAGCTTGTCGCCGCGCTTCGCACCGAGCGACTGCAGGCGGCCGAGGAGCCCGAGCGCCCGGTCGTAGAGCTCACCGAAAGGGACGACCGTCTCGTCGCGCTCGCCGTCGAGGTAGTGGATCGAGCGATCGACGGAGCGGTTGCCCTCGAGGATCTGGAAAAGCGTCTCGTGTTGCATTCGTCGGGAACCTTAGCACGCCGGCCACGGGGCGCCTGAGGCCCGATTATGAACGGGTCAGCGCCGCGGTACGAGGCGCATCCGGAGCCCGCGCCGCGCGCGCAGGTTGATCGCAGCCTCCACCTCGATGGGCCCGTCGTCGACGTATACAAGGCCAAAGCGGCGCGCCACCCGCGTGACGTGCGCGGTCATCTCGTACATGGCGAAGTTCTCGCCAACGCAGTGCCGGGGGCCGGCGGCGAAGGGGATGTAGATCCAGTCGGCGCGGGGGTCGGTCTTGGCGTCGATGAATCGCTCGGGGCGGAACTCCTCCGGGCGATCCCAGAACGCGGCGTCGCGCTGGATCAGGTAGGGGCTCAGCATCACGTCGGCGCCGGCGGGAACCGCAAAACCCGACAGCGTGTCGGGCTCGATCGTGCGCCGGCTCAGGAGCCAGCCGGGCGGGTAGAGACGCATCGCCTCCTGCAGCACCGCCTGCGTGTACGTGTAGCGCTCGCTCGCCTCGAAGCTGAGGCCGCTGCCCGCGGGTGCGGCGTCGACTTCGGCGTGTACGCGCGCGAGCGCTTCCGGGTGCGTCGCAAGCAGATACCAGGTCCAGTTGAGCGCGCTCGCGCTCGTCTCGTGACCGGCGACGACCAGGGTCATCACCTCATCAAGGAGCTCGCGCTCCGACATCGGCTCGCCCGTGTCCTTGTCGCGCGCTGCCATCAGCATGGCGAGGAAGTCGAAGTGCTCCTCGCCACTGGCGCGGCGCTTGGCCGCAAGCCCGGCGACGAGGCGGGTCAGCGAGCGGAACTTGTAGGCGAACTGGAGGTTCCGCGCCGACTGCTCGGTAACGATCTGGAAGGGGTTGCCGCCGGCCTCGCCGCCGAGCCCGGCGACGTCGGTGCCGAAGATCGCACCGACGATGATGTCGAGCGTGAGCTCGCTCATCTCCTCGGTGATGTCGAAGGCGACGCCTTGTGCGGCGAATCCCTCCCAGCGCACGAGCCGGCGGTCGATGCAGTCGTCGATGACGCTTGCGAAGCGCTCGATCACGCGGCGGTGGAAGAACGGCTGGATCATGCGGCGCTGGCGTCGCCACGGCTCGCCCTCGCTCGTCATGATGCCGTTGCCGAGCAGGATGCGGACGCGATCCAGGCCGACGCCCTTGGTGTAGTTGCGGTGGTTCGTGACCAGCACGCGCTTGATGTCGGAGGGGTTGTTGACGATCCAGGTGTCGGAGCCCCGCCCCGGCGCGTGAATTCGGAAGATCGGACCGGTCAGGCGCGCGGCCGCTACCAGGCGCTCGAGAGAGTCCTCGGTCGAGCCCACGTCGAAGGCGTCCGCCGCGAGCGGCGGCAGCTGCCCGGGCGAGCTATGCTGGCTGGAATCTGGGGTCATTCAGGGCGCGTGGAGGGGATCGGCACCGCGTGACACAACGAGTGAGTTTACATTACGCGGCCGTGCCCGCCGAGCCGAGCACCGCGCTCGAAGACACGTGGCTGCCGCGGCTGCCCCCCGGGAAGCGCGCGCGCGTCAGGCGGCTGCGCGAGAGCGTCGACCGCAACGCATCGCTCCTCGGCGTCGCGCTCCTCGCCGAGGCGCTCAGCGCTCTCGACTTTCGCTTCGACCCAGGCGCGCTCGAGTACCGTGGCCGCACGAAGCCGCGCCTGCCGGGCGGGCCCGACTTCAGCATTACGCACGCAGCGGGCCTCGTCGCCTGCGCGGTCAGCGCGAGCGGGCGCGTCGGCCTCGATCTCGAGCCGAGCGGGTCGGTGGCGGCGGCGACCGTGCGGCGGGTGCTCGATTCCGCCGAGCGCGAGCGCCTGGCAGCGGGGGAGTTCACGGCGACCGATGCGTGGGTCATGAAAGAGGCGAGCGTGAAGCTCGTCGGTCGCGGCGTCGGCGCACTCGGCGACGTGCGCCTCGCAGCGGGGAGCGCGCTGCTCGACGAGGAGCGCTTCGCCCTCGCGCGCGTCGAGCTCGTCCAGGGCTACACCGCGTGGCTCGCGACCGACGCGCGGGCGACCGTCGAGGTGCGGGGCATCCACGCGGATCGGTCACGACCGTTGCCGCCCGGCCGCTGAGCCCGCAGAATTCGCGGCTCGCGAGGAGAGCCATGCCCGACCCGACCGAACCGCCGGCACCGCCACCGGCTGCGAAGCTCGCCGAGACGCGCTCGGGGCGGCGGCTCACGCCGCTCAGGCGCGCTCTGTACGGGCTCGCCGTGCCGGTCGCAATGGCGCTCGTGCGGTTCTGGTGGCTGACGTGCCGAATCGTGAAGGTGACCGGCAACGAGCACCTCGATGCCGCGCTCGCCGGCGGCCCGGCCGTGATCGTCTACTGGCACCAGCATCAGCTCTTTTGCGTCCGCCACCTGCTGCGGCAACGCAATGAGGGCCTCAAGCTCGCCTTCGCGATGAGCCCGTCGGTCGACGGCGAGATTCCCGCGATGCTGGCGCGCTGGGTCGGGGCGCGGCCATTGCGCGGTTCGTCGACCTACGAGGGTGCGCGCGCGCTGCGCGACTACTACGTGGCCTTGCGCGAGGGGTTCTCGACGGCCATCACGACCGACGGCCCGACCGGG
>CAYNCY010000477.1:0-3340 GCA_964395195.1 uncultured Steroidobacteraceae bacterium | reverse complement strand
CCGGCACGAGGGCTTGCTCGCACCGCTTCCCGATGACACCGCCCGCGCGCGGCTGCTGTGCGAGCTCAACGTGATCGAGCAGGTCGCGAACGTCTGCCAGACGACGCTCGTGCAGACGGCGTGGGATCGCGGCCAGCCGCTGACCGTGCGCGGCTGGATCTACGACGTCGCCGACGGCCTCATCCAGGACCTCTCGATGAAGGTCGGTCGCGGCGATGACATCGGCTGGGCCCAGCGCGGCGCGCTCGCCGCGACCGCCTCGCGACGGGTGCTGCGCGAGGCGTAGACGAGCGGGAGAGGCGGGCGGCTAGGCGTCCGCGGGCGCGAGCGGATCGAGCCCGGACTCTTTCAGCGCCGCCGCGACCCAGGCGAGCGGAAGACCCACGAGCGCACTCGGATCCGTCGTCTCGATCGCCTCGAAGAGCGCGATCCCGAGCCCCTCCGACCGAAAGCTCCCCGCGCAGTCGAGCGGCTGATCGAGCTCGACGTAGCGGGCGATTTCCCGGGTCGACAGCGTCCGAAAGCGCACCGTCGTGAGATCGGTGTGCGAGTGCTCGCGACCATCCGCACCGATCACGAGCACGGCCGTGCGAAAGATCACCGCGCGGCCGCTGGCCGCTCGCAGCTGGGCGCACGCGATGGCCGCGGTGCCGGGCTTGCCCAGCGCGCCGCCATCGAGCTCGGCGACCTGGTCGGAGCCGATCACGACGGCGCCCGGGTGCTGTGCGGCGACGGCCCGGGCCTTGGCGCCCGCGAGGCGGCTCGCCAGGTCCCCGGGGAGCTCGCCCGCCAACGGGGTTTCATCGACCCCGGGCGATGCGACCGTGAAGGGGATCCCGAGGCGTTCGAGGAGCCCGCGTCGGTAGCGGGAGGTCGAGGCGAGCACGAGGCGCGGTCGGGTCGGGGCCATTCTCGGTTCCTGCCCCTCGTCGGAGCTTGCAAATCAACGCGTTGCGGTTGAAATCGTTTTGACAGAGTGGGGTCGCCTCACTATGATACGCGGCCCTATGGCGAGACCCCTCCAGGCCCCGCTGGACGTCGGGCACCTCGCGGCCCAGCGCACCCGGCTCGAACGCGCGTACCCGCTCGACGGGTTTGCTCGCCTGCGCGACAGTCTCGCGCGGCCGGACGGGCAGGTGGCGGTGGATTTCCGCTTTCACCAGTCGGGCGCCTATCCTGCGCTCGAGGGAGCGGTGAAGGCGCGGGCCTGGCTCGTGTGCCAGCGGTGCCTCCAGGCCTTCGAGGCGGCGCTCGAGTCGCCGGTCCGGGTCGCCTTCGTCGGGCGCGACGCCGAGGCCGGACGGGTGCCGGATGCCTACGACGCCGTCACGGCACCGGGCGGGCAGCTCGGGCTCGAGGAGTTTGTCGAGGACGAATTGATGCTGGCGTTGCCGCTCGTGCCGATGCACGCGACCCCAGCCGAATGCGCGGTTCACCTGGCCGCGGCGGACGCCGATGTCGAGACGGACGCACCCCCGCGGGTGCCGACGCAGCGACCGTTCGCCGGGCTTGGGGATCTGCTGAAGCGTTGAGTTCTAGGAGCAAGACATGGCTGTTCAGAAAAGCAGGAAGACGCCGTCGAAGCGCGGCATGCACCGTTCGCACGACCACCTGAGTGCGCCGGCGCTGTCGACCGACCCGACGTCGGGCGAGACGCACCTGCGTCACCGCATTAGCCGCGACGGCTACTACCGCGGCAAAAAGGTCATCGAGACCCCGGTCGAAGCGGGCGACGAGTAAAGGTCGCCGCTCCACCGGCGCACCCGCCGTTGGCGTCCCGTCTCACGATTGCCGTCGACGCGATGAGCGGCGACCACGGGCCGAGTGCGTGCGTGCCCGGGGCGCTGACGGTGCTGCGCGAAGAGGCGGCACTCGAGCTCATCCTCGTCGGCCAGCCCGCCGCGCTCGAGCCTGAGCTCGCCGGACTCAGCGAGGCCGAGCGCACGCGTGTGCGCATCGTCGAGGCGACCCAGATCGTCGGCATGGACGAGCCGCCGCGCGAGGCGATTCGCCGCAAGAAAGACTCATCGCTGCGCCGTGCGCTCGACCTCGTCGCCGCCGGCGACGCCGACGCCTGCGTCTCGAGCGGCAACACCGGCGCCCTCATGTCGACCGCGCATTTCGTGCTCGGCATGATCGAGGGCATCGAGCGCCCGGCCATCATTTCCGCGCTCCCGGCCGTCGGCGGCCACACCTGCATGCTCGACCTCGGCGCCAACATTTCCGCGACCGCCGAGCAGCTCGTGCAGTTCGCGATCATGGGCGCGGTCGTCGCCGAGGACCTGCTCGCCCGGCCGCGGCCGCGGGTCGCGCTCCTCAACATCGGGCGCGAGGACATCAAGGGCAACGAGACCGTGAAGGCGGCGCATGCGCTCCTGCAGGCCTCGCACCTCGACTACGTCGGCTACGTCGAGGGCAACGACATCTGCGCGGGCTCGGTCGATGTGATCGTCACCGACGGTTTCACCGGCAACGTCGCCCTGAAGGCGATGGAAGGCATCGCGCACATGATCGCGGCGGCGGTGAAGGAGGAATTCACCTCAAGCGCCGCCCGGACGCTCGGCGCGCTCGCCGCGGGACCTGCGCTGGCGAGCTTGAAGAAGCGCCTCGACCCGCGCCGCTACAATGGCGCCAGCATGGTCGGTCTGGCCGGGGTCGTCATCAAGAGCCACGGCGGCGCGGATGCCGTCGCCTTCGCGCACGCGATGCGCGTCGGGGTCCTCGAGGCCGGCAACGGCGTGCCCTCGCACATCAGCGCACAACTACAACGACAGGCGGCCTGACATGTACTCCCGCATTGCCGGCACCGGCAGTTACCTGCCCGCGAAGATCCTGACGAACGCCGACCTCGAGAAGATGGTCGACACGACCGACGAGTGGATCCGCACCCGCACCGGCATCGAGCGACGCCACATCGCGACCGCCGAGGAAACGACCTCCTCGCTCTCGAGCGAGGCGGCGAAGAAGGCGATGGAAGCGGCGGGCGTCGGCCCCGATGACATCGACTTCATCGCGGTCGGGACGACGACCCCGGACCTCGTGTTCCCGAACGTCGCGACGCTCGTGCAGGCGCGGCTCGGCATCCACGACACGCCCGCCTTCAGCCTCGAGACCGCCTGCAGCGGCTTCATCTACGCGCTCTCGATGGCCGACAAGTTCGTCAAGCTCGGCGAGGCAAAGTGCGCGCTCGTGATCGGGGCGGAGTGCCTGAGCCGTGTCATCGACTGGACGGATCGCGGCACCGCCGTCCACTTCGGTGTCGGCGCCCGGGCGGTGATCCAGAACCCCACCGAAACCCCCCGCAACGTGACGAAAGAGGACCCCCGGGCCGCGCTCCGGC
>CAYNCY010000476.1:0-3343 GCA_964395195.1 uncultured Steroidobacteraceae bacterium | reverse complement strand
GTGAATGCGGACGTCTCCGGTGACCGTCGACTGGCAGGCCGGGAGCGGGGGTGCCTCCGCCACCGCGACGAGGGGCACGAGGAGGGCGGCCGTGAGAAGGATGACCCTCGCCGCACCGCGGAGGGCGCCGGCAAGCCTGTACGTTGCGTGATTCATGGGATGACTCGCACCAGATAGCTTGGCGTCGTTGAGCGGGACTTGGTCCGTACGTCCATGGTACGTCGCACTGGACGTCGCGGTTTCATCAACGACCGCACGACGTGAGTTCCGCGCGATGGCAGGACGGTATTTGACGACGAGCCGCGCGCGGCCCTCGTCGGGTTCCGCGGCGGCTTCATGACGCGGGGGCATCACGGCCGCCTGGTCTCTGAAGGTCATTTGCAGATCGCCTGGAGCGCGCTCCACTGCCGCGCATCGAGCGCGGGCGCAGCCGGGTAGCCCCGGTACTTCGCGGCCAGCGCTGCACGCGACTCGTTCGCCGGGTGGCTCGAGAGGATCTCCATCGACTCCCCGGACTCCTCGGCGCGCGCGAAAAAGTCCTCGAAGCCGCGCGCGTCGATCCTTGCGGCCTTCAGGCGATCGAGCCCGGCGACATCCGCCTCGGCTTCCTGCCCGCGGCTGAACTTGAGTGTCAGCAACAGGTAGGCGAGGCGGGAGCCCGCTTCAGCCTGGTCCGGAAACGAGACCGCAAGCGCCGCCAGCGTAAAGACGCTGGTCGCAAAGCCCTGGATGATGTGCCGATGCCGGACGTGCTCGATCTCGTGCGCCAGCACGCCCGCGAGCTCATCGGGCGAGCGCGCTTTCTGGAGCAATCCATCGATCACGAAGACGTGCCCACCGAGCGTCGCGTAGGCGTTCACAGTGTCGCCGCGCACCACTTCGACCGTGATCGGAAACTCCGCATCGTCCGGGTAAGCCGGGTAGAGGCGCCCGACGAGCGCTTTCAGTGCGGCGCGCGCATCGGGGCTCGCGTGGTCCTCGCACGTCTGCGCCCGGCCCGGGCCGCCCACGAGGCCGCCGAGCCAGCGCTCGGTACTCCAGGGCAGGTGCTTCGCGAGCCGCGGTAACCCGACCGCGACGCCGGCGGCAAAGAGCACGGCGGCCAGCAGCCAGATGAGCCCCTTGGCCTTGGCCGCCGGCATCAGCGATGCCTGAGCAGGAACGTCACGATGTAGAAGATGATGAGGAGGATCGTCATCACGATCGCGGCCGGGCCCCGCTGGGTCTTGCGCGCGGAGGCCGCGCTCGAGCTCGCGACGTTGATCGTGGGACTGCCGGTGTCGGTGGCATCGACGAACGTGTCGCGGTCCTGAAGCACCGCCTGCGGCGGCAGGGCGGGGGACTTCGTGGTGACGCCCGCGATCTTCTTGACGGCCGTGCCGATCGCCATGAACTCGATGAGGCCTCCGCCCAGGTCGTAGACGTGCGTCTTGACGCCGACGACCTCGTCCGCGCCGCAGCGCTCGGCATCGATCTCGATGCGTGCCAGTGCCTTTTCGCGCGCCTCGTAGAGGATCTCGGTGAGCCCTGCGACTTCGCCGCCGCCGATCGTCTGCAGGGTCGAGAAGATTCCGCCCTTGAGTCCGAGTGAGTACACGGACACGCCCATCACGAGGCGGATCGGCAGGTAGCCGATATTGACCATGTTCCACATCTCTTCGTTCGTCATGTCGCTCGTGACGGGCTTCATGTCGAACGCATCGATGGCCGGATGGTGGGACGCGGTCCCGACCATGATCATCTCCTGCGCGCCAAGGAGCGGCGAGATCGTGGTCTCGATGCCGACCACCGCGTTCGCGCCATGGCGCTTGGCTTCGTCGGTGATCCGGGTCAGGGCAATGTGCCGGGTCTTGTCGAAGATCTCGGTGAATTCGGTGACCTCGCCGCGGCCAAGACGGCGAAGTCCGCCGATGATGTTGCCGCCGAGGCCGATTGAGTAGGCGACATTGCCGAACACAAAACTGATCGGCCGGAAACCCGCATCGACCTGGCAGAAGAGCTTCGCGACGTCGGCAGACGTCGAGAACTTGATCGCCTCCGCGGATTGCGCCGCTCCATCGGTGTGGTGGATCGTCGAGCCGATCGTCAGGAACTCGAGGTTGCCGCCGTGGTTGACCACGTCGAAAGAGACACCGGTCAGACCGACGCCGCCGTAGTTCGCCGCTTCCGCGGCCATGCGGTCAAAGGCTCGCGTCCGTCCGTCGTGCACGAGCTGCGTGATCTCGTTGATCTCGCCACCACCGAGCGTCGAGAGTCCCGCGCCAATGCCCTTGAGGACGCCGAGTGCAACGACGCTGTTGCCGACGCAGAGCTGCCCGGCCCGATAGCCCATGCGCTCGAGAAAGTAGATCTCGTTGCCGGAGAGTCCCGAAATCTTCTTGTGCTGCTGGGCCACGTTCGTTCCTGGATGGGGCGCCGATGGCGCGTAGGAGGGGCCCTGCAATCTTAGTCCCACGGCCCCCGCGTTTTGCGCCACTTGATTTAGACAGTTCTACTGTCTATATTAAGTCCATGGAAACGCAGGCCGAATCCAGTCGAACGTTCACGCTCGAGGAGCTGGGATCACTCGCCGGATTGCCGCGGCGGACGGTCCGCTACTACATCCAGCTCGGGCTCGTGAGCCGGCCGATTGGCGAGACGCGCGCCGCCTACTACACGAGGGCGCATCTGGAGCAGTTGCTCACCGTCGCGAAGTACGCGAGCGCCGGGATCTCGCTCGAGCGGATCGGCGAACTTGCGAACACCCACGGCCTCCCGTCCGTCGCCCCGGCACCGCGGGTTGGAACCGTCGAGGTTCGATCACACCTGACACTGGCGGACGGGGTCGAACTCACGGTAGAACCGAGCCGGGCGCGGCTCTCGCCCGAACAGGTCCGGCGGCTCTTCAAGGACGCGCTCGCGTTGTACGAAAATATTCTCAGGGAGGACGACGATGGCCGCTGAACCGCTCTCGATCCTGAAGTCGCGCGCCGGGCATCGCATTCCGCTGACCGCCGTCGACCTCGAGGGCACCGCCGAGGGATGCCTCTTCGAGCTCGCCGTCGAGCAACGCTACACGAACGGTGAAGACGAGGCGATCGAGGCGATCTACACATTTCCGCTGCCGATGAATGCGGTGCTCCTCTCATTCGAGCTCGAGATTGGTGACCGGCGCCTCGCTGGCGTCGTGCGCGCGAAGGCCGACGCCACGAACACGTACGAGAACGCGGTCGGCTCGGGCGACACGGCGGCGCTCCTCGAACAGGCGAGTGACGGCCTCTACACGGTCAGCATCGGCAACCTCAAGGCGAACGAGCGGGCGATCGTCCGTTACCGGTATGCCCAGCTCGTGGCGCTAGAGCAG
>CAYNCY010000475.1:0-3344 GCA_964395195.1 uncultured Steroidobacteraceae bacterium | reverse complement strand
CCTGCCAGAACCGATCGTGCTGCGGCGCACACCGATTCGCCTGCGTTCGGCATTCAACATAAGTCGCGCATAGACCCCTGATCCAGAGGGGCTTTTGCCGACTTGACCCCTGGAAGGCCATCCGATATCGTAAATGCGAATGAGAATGACTCGTATTTAGATTGGGACGCTCATGGGAAGGATGATGAACGGGGTGCCGGCCTCGGCCACCCGGGTCGTGGCCACAGGGATCCTCGCGGCGCTGGTCGGCTGCGGAGGCTCTTCGGGCGGTGGCTCGGCGACGCCGCCGCCGTCGACCCCCGAGCTCTCGGCCGCGGCGAAAGTCGGCGAGCTCCTCTTCCACGACGTCAACCTCTCGGTCTCGGGCCAGCAGTCCTGCGCGACCTGCCACGACCCGGCGCACGCCTTCGCCGCCTCGGACGGCGCCTCGGTGCCGCTCGGCGGCCCCACCATGAACCGGCCGGGCTTCCGGAACGCGCCGTCGCTGCGCTACGCGTCGTTCACGCCGGGCTTCGAGCTGATCGATGGCACGCCGACCGGCGGCTTCTTCCGCGACGGTCGCGCCTCCTCGCTCGCCGTCCAGGCCGAGCAGCCCTTCGTCACCTCCTTCGAGATGGCGAATGCGGATGCCGCCGAGGTCGTGAGCCGCCTGATCACCCGCCCCTACCTCGCGGACTTCGAGGCGGTGTACGGCGCCGACACCGTCAACGACCCCGAGGCGACGCTGGTCGCGATCGGCAAGGCCATCGCCGCCTACGAGACCGAGGACGAGGACTTCCATCCGTTCTCGAGCAAGTACGACGCGTGGGCGGCCGGCCAGGTGAACCTGACCGCGCTCGAGATGAAGGGCCTCGCGCTCTTCAACAACCCGGGCAAGGGCAACTGCACGGCCTGCCATCCGAGCCAGCGGCAGGAGTACAGCGACCACCCGCTCTTCACCGACTTCTCCTTCGACAACATCGGCGTGCCGCGCAACTGGCAGATCGCGATGAACGCGCCGGTGCCGGTGAGCCCCGTCGATGGCACGCCGCTCACCTACCGCCCCGCAGAGCCGAACCTGCCGGTGGGCTCGGAGTACGGCTACTACGACCTCGGTCTCTGCGGCCCCTTCGCGCCGCCCGCGGACGACGACAAGCCGCGCGTTGACCTCGCCACGGTCCACTCGCTCTGCGGCGTGTTCAAGGTGCCGACGCTCCGGAACGTCGCGATCACGGCGCCCTACTTCCACAACGGCGTCTTCTCGACGCTGCGCGACGTCGTGCGCTGGTACGTGACGCGCGACCTCGCGACAAATCCGGACAACAACCCCGACCCGCAGATGAACCCGTACAACCCGGCCGGCAGCTTCTACCTCGCCGCCGATGGCACCGCGGATGCGCTCCTCTACAACGACCTGCCGCTCGTCTACGACGCGGCCGTCAACATCGGTGAGGTTCCGTACACGCCGCCCGCGATCGACGGCGGCCAGGCACCGACGCTCTCGAGCGACGAGATCGACGCCGTCGTCGCCTTCCTTTGCACGCTGACGGACGGGTTCGATCCCGCGCATCCCGAGGCGTACGCCCTGCCGGCGCAGTGCACCGCGCCCGCTCCCTAGAGACTTGAGGATTTCCGCATGAAACTGCCGAACGCCCGCCCACCGCGCCGCTCGCCGCCGCTCGCCCGCGCGCTCCTCCTCCCGGCCGCGCTCGCCTTCGCCGGTGCCGCGCTCGCCGACGCCGCTCCCGGCGCGACCGCCGAGCAGAAGCTCGAGGAGCGCGTCGATGAGCTCGCGACGCAACTGAAATCACTGCAGGCGGAGCTCGCCCGCCTGAAGGCCGAGCGCGCCGCCGAGGGAAAGACGCCCGCGCCCGCGCCGGTGGCCGTCGCGGCCGCGACGCCGGCGCCGACGCTGCCGCCCTCCGCGCAGATGCCGGGCGCGAAGACCGTCTCGTCCTCGGCGGACAAGCTGAACCTGTGGGGCTACGGCGAGATTTACTTCACGCACCCCGTGCACGTCCCCGCGAGCAGCCAGGGCGACCTCGCGCGCGCGGTGTTCGGGATCGGCTACCAGTTCGACGAGCGCACCAGCTTCAACTCCGAGTACGAGGTCGAGCACGGCGTCGCGTCGGC
Source organism: uncultured Steroidobacteraceae bacterium (assembly GCA_964395195.1). Taxonomy (GTDB): domain Bacteria; phylum Pseudomonadota; class Gammaproteobacteria; order Steroidobacterales; family Steroidobacteraceae; genus CAIKZZ01. The sequence goes on along the minus strand of CAYNCY010000475.1, from coordinate 1,232 downwards.
GGACGATCCGGGCGAGTTCGAGGTCGAGCAGTTCTTCGTCGACCACCAGTTCTCGCCGTGGGGCTCGGTGCGGGCCGGCCTCTTCCTGATGCCCTTCGGTCTCCTGAACGAGCACCACGAGCCGACCAACTTCTACGGCATGCAGCGCAACTTCGTCGAGACGCTGATCATCCCGAGCACGTGGCGCGAGGGCGGCATCGAGCTCAACACGCACTCCCTCGCCGGCCTCTCGGTGAGCGCGGGCATCACGACGGGCTTCGACCTGTCGAAGTGGGACTACGCGCCGGAGAATCCCCCGTACCGCAATGCCCTCGAGCTCGAGATCAACGACATCGCGCCGCTGCAGGCGACGCACCAGGAACTCGCGCTCGCGAACTCGCAGCACCCTTCCGCGCACCTCGCGATCAACTACACCGGCATCCCGGGGCTCAGGGTCGGCGGCGCGATCTTCTCGGGGAACGCCGTCTCGGTCCCGGCGCCCCCCAACGCGCCGCTCCCGGGCAGCATGCGGGTGACGCTGTGGGAGGGCCACACGCGCTGGACGCCGGGCGGGTTCGACCTCTCGGCCGTTTACGCGCGCGGCTCCATCGGCAACACCGCCGGCGCCAACCTCGCGAACCCGGGCTCGCCGACGCCGATCCCGTCCGCGTTCTACGGCTACTACGTCCAGGCCGCGTACGCCGAGGGCTTTGAGTTCAACGGCTATCGCCTCGCGCCCTTCGCGCGCTACGAGTACTACAACCTCGGCTCCTCGTACGCGGGGCTGGGACCGGACGTGCCGGCGGGCTCGGTGCCGCTGTCATCGACGCCGGGTGACTACGGCACCTGGCCGATTGCCTACGATCGCGTCTTTACGGCGGGTGCCAACTTCTACGTGACGCCGAACGTCGTGCTCAAGCTCGACTACCAGACCTTCGACAAGAACCGTGACTTCGACCGCCTCGACCTCGGCCTCGGACTCGCGTTCTGAGCGCAACCGGCGTCCGCACCGCGAGCGGCGGGGCGCGAAAGCGCCCCGCCGCTGGCGAGGGAGCGGGGCTCGGGCTAAGGTGCGCCCGGTCGCTGCCACGAACGTCCCGCCCATGACCGACTCCCGATCCACTGCCGCTAGCCCGCGCCCGCTCTCGCGCTGGGGCCGCTTCGCCCTGGTCGCGGGGCCGGGCATGGTCGTGATGCTCGCCGACACCGACGCCGGCAGCATCATCACGGCCGCGCAGAGCGGCGCGCAGTGG
>CAYNCY010000474.1:0-3352 GCA_964395195.1 uncultured Steroidobacteraceae bacterium | reverse complement strand
GCCGCTTGATGAGAGTAAATCGCTGTAGCTCGCGCTGCGCCGCTCGATACGTGCCCCGGCCGACAGCCGCAACGACGGAGTCAGGTCTTGATCGACCTCGCCAAAGAGTGCGCCGCTGCGCGAGCGAAAGGCGCTCGTCGTGATTGTCTCGGTGGCGGGCGGTGCATAGTCCGCTCCCGGATCCTGGTAGAGATTGTCGATCACGTCGTTGAGGGTCTCATGCAGGTCGAGACCGTACACCCCCACAATCCAGTGAGTCGTACCGCCCTCGTCCCCCGCAAGACGAAGTTCAAGGTTTCGTGTGGTGCGGTGACGGCGCTGGACCTCGCTCGACTGATAGACATACGGCGACCAATAGGCGGCGTTCCCCCAGTCGCCATCGTAGGAGTAGCGAATGGGGGAGTCCGCGTAGCTCGTGATTGCGGTCAGTCGCAGCTCGTCGGCGATCCGGTATTCGGCGCGAAGCGCGATGCCCGTCGAGTGCTGACCATCCTCGCCGGGCTGATCGGAGTACGTCGTCCGCAGATTGTTAATCGAAAAGTCGTCGTAGCCGTCGTCGATCTGCGTGTGCATCACGGCGAGGTCGACGCGCAGGTTCTCCGAGGGTTCGAAGCGCCAGCGACCCCGCACCGTCAGCTCGTCCTGACCTGCGGTGTTGCTGCGCCCGAGGTAAGCGTTCGTATAGTAGCCGTCGCTCGTGAAGCGCTGCACCGCGAGCCGCACGGTCGAATCGAGCGATGCGACCGGACCCGTCAGCACGGCCCCGTAGCTGCGCGCGTTGTAGTCACCCACGCCGAGCTCGACGCGGCCACCAAACTCTGGCTCGGGGTCGGCGCTCTTGACGTAGATGAGACCGCCGAGAGCATTGGCGCCGTAGCGGGCGCCCTGGGGACCGCGCAGGACCTCGACGCGATCGACGTCGAAGAGCGTCGCCACTGACCCGATACCGCTGAAGTCAATGTCGTCGATCAGAAACCCGATCGAAGGATTGGGTGCTCCCTGATACTGGGCGAGCTCGCCGATGCCACGGATCTGGAAGTACCGCGGCCGTGCAGTGTCGCCGGCCCAATTGAGGTTCGGGACGGTCCCAACGACGTCCTCGAAATGCTGCTGACCGGCGCCGTGCAGGGCACTTGCATCGAGCACAGAGACACTGCCCGCGACCTCGAGCACCGGCACAGGACGGAGCGTGGCTGTCACAACGACGTCGCCGAGATCGCCTGGGTCGGCGCGAGCCGGACCGGGTAGCGCGACAAGGGCGGAAATAACGACCGCGCAGAACAGGCCGCGCGACGAGGCTGCCGCGGCGGCAGGAGGCTGGCCGGACGAGCCCGGCCAAACGCGAATCACCACCGACATTTCTGCTCCCTACGCCGGTACTAACCGGATCAGGTTCAACGGGTTCGCAGACGAGCGCCAGTTTGCGCCGTCCGCGTCTCAGGCCTTCGAGGCCACCCCACGCAGATCAGAGTCTAACGGACATTTCATTTGTGCGCGCGCAAAGTCGCGCTTCCGCTCAATGGACCGCAGCGATATAGCTGTGGACTTGCTCGCGAAGCAAGTCCAGCGGCAGCACCCCATCGCGAAGAACCGCATCATGAAACTCGCGGATGTCGAAGCTCGCGCCCAGCCGCGTCTCTGCTTCGGTTCGCAATGCGCGAATCTCGAGCTGACCCAGCTTGTAAGCAAGCGCCTGCGCCGGCCACGAGATGTAGCGGTCAATTTCCGCGACGGTCTCCTCGGGAGCGTGCTCGCGAAAGTATTCGATCGCGCGATCCCGGGACCAGCCGAACGCGTGGATGCCGGTGTCGACGACCAACCGCACAGCGCGGAAACGCTCGCTGCTCAGCTGACCGTAGCGACTGTAGGCGTCCTTGTAGACACCGAGGTCGACCCCGAGGGACTCCGCATAGAGCGCCCAGCCTTCGGCGTAGGCGCTGTTCCCGTAGTACTTGCGAAACTCAGGCAGACCGGCGATCGAACGCGCCACGGCGCCCTGGAACACGTGCCCAGGCACCGCCTCGTGCAGCACGAGCGCCTCCTTGTCGTAGCGAAACTGCTTTTCCGGCTCGAAGGTGTTCAGATTGAACCAGCCTGGGGCACTGCCGTCGGCAGCGGGCGCCTGAGCGTTGCTCGCCGATGCCTGCTCGCGATCTTCCGGAATCGCCCGGACACCGTACAGAAGCAGCGGCATCCGCTTGAAAAGCGTCGGCAGTTGCGGCTCGATGATCTTCGCGGCGTTCCGGCAGTACATCAGCATTTCGTCCTTCGACTTGAAGTGCTGCTCCGGTGACTGCTCGAGTGAATGCGCGAACTCCTGCAACGTACCGTTGAAGCCGATCTCGCGCGCAATCGTCAGCATCTGCGCCTCGATTCGCTTGACCTCGTCGAGACCCAGCTGGTGAATCTCCTCCGGGCTCCGGCTGGTAGTCGTCAGGCGACGTACCAGCACGGCGTAGGCAGCGCGGCCCTCCGGCAGGCTGCCGATGCCGATCTGCGGCCTGGCCTTGGCGCGATACGGTCCCGCGACGTAGGCGCGAAGCTGCCTCCACGCGGGCAGGAAGCGCTGGTTGTACGCCTCCTCGGCGGCGCGCCGCAGCTCATCCTGCTCGGTGGTTGGTATGTTGCTGGGGAACCGCCGGAACGCCTCGAGCAGAGCCGAGTGCTGTGCGTCCTGCGCAATCTGATGATCGAGCTGGTCAACGATGCGATCGACCACGACGGTCGGCTGCGTGAGGCCTCTGGCCACCGCTTCGTTCAGGACCTCGATGTTCTGCGAGACGTAGGTGGGCACGGCGCGCAGGCGCGCCAGGATATTCTTGTAGTCCGCCGCGGTGTGGGCCGGCATCCGGTCGACCGTGAGGTAGACGCGAACGTGGAATCCGTAGAGCTGCTGCAGGCGCAGCAGATGCGACTCGATGTCCTCCGCCGCCAGGTCCGATTCCGCCTGGAATCTGAACAGCCGTGCGCTCAGCCGATCGGCATCGGATAGGCCATCTTGCGATATCGCGGCAAGTTCCTTGAGTCGCGCCTCAAGATGCCGGCGCGACGTCGCCCGTCCGTCACGCGATGAGTCGCTCCACCGATCGTCGTAATCATGACGACCAAGGGCGGTGGCAAACTCGGGGTTGTCGCGGAGTCGCTCCTCGAACGCACTGCTGAAGAGCGTGTGGAGTGTCTCCGCAGGAGCGGCCGCGTGCCCGGGACTGGCACACAACACCGTCAGCGCTAGGAGAATGCCGTGATGTTTCACGTGCTGCCCCTCGGTTGAATGTTGAGAATGAAAGGCAGAGAGCTTCCTCAGGCGGAGCTCGAATCACGAATCAGCCGCACTTCTCGCTGCGGATACGGT
>CAYNCY010000473.1:0-3361 GCA_964395195.1 uncultured Steroidobacteraceae bacterium | reverse complement strand
CAACATCGTCGATCTCGCGAAGGAGGCCGGTTATTCGACCGCGTGGCTTCTCAACCAGGACATCAGCATCTCGACGTCAGTTGGTATCAGCGCAGACCGGCTCGAATATCCGCCCGACTTCAAGGCGACCATCAACGGACGTCGGACGCTTGATGAGACGCTGCTGCCGGCCTATCGTCGCGAGATCGCGGCGGGGGGCCGTGCGCGGTTCATTGGCCTTCACCTGATGGGCTCGCACTGGGAGTACTTCCGCCGGTATCCCGAGGCGTTCCAGCGCTACGGCTCGACCAGGGACATCAGCGTCGTGTCGATCTTCGTCAACGACGCGAAGACCGAGGCGGCAGTCGTAGACTCCTACGACAACTCGGTGCTTTACACCGATTGGATGCTGAAGCAGATCGTCGAGGGTGCCCGCACACTACGGGTTCCGGCAACCATTACTTACTTCCCCGATCACGGCGAGGACCTGCAGGCACTCGACGGCGAGTCAGGGCACGGGCAACCGCGGTATACGCCGCATGCGTTCGCGATCCCGGCGTTCATCTGGATGAACGAGGCCTATCGCAGCAAGTACCCCGAGCGTGCGGCGGCGCTTGCGCGCAATGCCGCGAAGGAAGTCCGCACGCACAACGTGTTTGAGACCGAGGCCGAGCTCATGGGCATCGAGCGGCCGGGAGCGCTGCCACAACGCTCCATCGTCTCCGAACGCTTTGTTCCTGATGTCGATATGAGGTATTTCGCGGGTGGAGTGCTCGTGCCGCGAAGTTAGTCGCGACGAGTCGGGCATTAACTGGGGAGAATTGAATGGATCGCCGCGGTTTACTTGAGATCACCGGCTTGGCCATTCTCGGTGCCACGGCCTCGCGGCCGCTTTCGGCCGCCGCCGATCAGAAGGATCACACGATGTCGTTCGACCGCAAGAACATTGAAAGCGTGGCCGCGGCATATACGACCGCGTGGAACTCCGGTTCTCCGCAGGGCGTGGCAGCGCACTTTGCGGAGAACGGCGAAATCGTCATCAACCACGGCGCGCCCTGGCGCGGGCGTGCGGGCATCGCCGAGATGGCGGCCGGCTTTTTCGCCGACGTGCTGGGTATGAAGCTGACCTGCGATGGCGTGCGCCGCGCGGGTTCGCATGTCGTCTTCCTGTGGACCTTCACAGGCCATGCAGCCAAGACGGGGAATCCACTCACGGTGCACGGTTGGGAAGAGTGGGACGTGGGCGACGATCTGAAGGTGAAGGCGTCGCGCGGCTGGTATGACGCCGAGGACTACGCCCGACAGGTGGCAGGCGGAGTCGCCTGAGGGTTTGGGGATCGAGGGGAAAATCGGATCCCGCGCGAACAGGCAGAACAGGCGGCGGGCAAGCTGGCGCGCCCGGAGAGATTCGAACTCCCGACCCGCTGGTTCGTAGACAGGCCTTCGATCGCCAACAAGCTTCTGATCTATAATGATTTTATGACTCTGATGCTCTGAATATTTCCGCCAGTCAGTCGACTCTAAGCGGCTGTTTTGTCGAGAACGAGAGCTGGAATATTCAGCGGCTGACCGACCTGCGACACGGCGGTAACGGGCAAGGGTCGCCGAGCGTGGTTGGAAGTGGCACGGAGCGACGCGTCGCCCGAATTGATATCGACTTGAACGATTACCGCGCTTGCCTCTCCCGACGTCGCCGCGTATTTTGTATCGCACTTGCGATGCACGGGGCGCCGCCGATGTCCGCCGACCGATCTCGAACGTTGCCGCCACTGCGGGTGTCAGAGGAACTGCGCGCCGATGCCGAGAGCGTGCTGGCCCCCGGCGAAACCCTGTCGGCGTTCGTGCTGGACGCCGTTTCACGAAGCATCGATTTTAGGAAATCGCAGCAGGACTTCCTCGCACGTGGCTTAGCGAGCGCCGAGCAGGCTCGATCGACCGGGCGATACGTGTCTGCTCGCAAAGTCGTAGCCGGGCTGCGAAAGCGGCTCGACCGCGCACGACGCTCGCTCGGGTGATCTACCGGGTTCGCCTGACACCGGAAGCAAACGCCGATCTCAATCGACTGTACGATTTTCTGCTGACGCTAGATCTCGATGCCGCCGAGCGCGCACTGCAAGCGATTGAGCGCTCCTTCGATCTGTTGGCACATTCCCCTTTCTCGTGTCGGAAAGCGCTCCTTGCCGACAATCCGCGAATCCGCGAGATCGTCATTCCCTTCGGTCGATCGGGGTATGTGGCGCTGTTCGAGATTGACGGCGCGCGTACCGTCACCGTGACCGCGGCAAGGCACCAGCGTGAAGATGATTACCACTGAGGACGCGAAGGTCGCCCGACGGAACCGGGCTCAGCCATCGCGCGCAAGGTGAAACCAGCACGCCGCAACGGCGACGTCGTGGCCAATGGAAGACCTTCGGGGATCGCGGGTAAGTTGGCGCGCCCGGAGAGATTCGAACTCCCGACCCCCTGGTTGGTAGACAGAGCCTCGATCGCGGCTAAGCCAATGATCTACATGGATTTCGGGACTTTATAGTTCTGAATATTTCTGGACGATCCAGGCACCTAACCCACTGATTCGCCGAGAACGGTGTGAGTAATATTCAGCGCGCGGTGCCGTAGAAAACGCGACTTACGCACGCGGTCCCTCGATATGACGCGTTGCCGGAAGACCGATAAAGGACTAAATTCAGTCTTCCAAGGTGCCCGGTGGCTGACATGCGATATTCGACCCAAATCAAGCCAATTAGCTATCTGAAAGCCAACGCGGCAGAGGTGCTGCAGGAATTGACCGATCAGCGTCAACCGATGGTCATTACTCAGAATGGTGAGGCCAAGGCCGTAATTCAGGATGTGGCCTCATACGAGCAGACCCAGGAGACGCTGGCGTTGCTCAAGATATTGGCGCTTGGGAACCAACAAATCGCGCAGGGCCGTGTGAAACCGCTCTCCGACGTCGCCGCAAGAGTCCGCGCTCTGGCGGTCGCGGAAGATTGATGGGATTCCAGGTCGTTGTCACCGAGGACGCCGAACGCGACCTAGAGGACATCGTCACCTACATCGCAAAGCATGACTCGCCCGCAAGCGCGCAACATGTCCTGAGCCGAATCCTCGAGATTGCCGATAGCCTTGCTGCCGCACCGACCCGCGGCTCACAACCCAAAGAACTCCGTGGACTGGGAGACCAAGAATATCGGCAAGTATTCTTCAAACCCTACCGGCTGATCTATCGTGTGGTTGGGCAGCGGGTCGCTATCTATCTCATCGCCGACGGACGGCGGGATATGCAGTCGCTGCTGGCGCGCCGTTTGCTTTGCGGCTGACGATCCCAACCGGGCTATCGTGACGGGCTGCTTTCTGCGACCTGCTCGGCTTGGTTTGATAGACC
>CAYNCY010000472.1:0-3370 GCA_964395195.1 uncultured Steroidobacteraceae bacterium | reverse complement strand
GCTGCCCTCAAGGAGGTGCGCGACGCAGAGTTTCGCGCCGATGCTGCGGCTGTCCTCCTTGGCATCCCTGAACTGGAACGCCGACGTGCGCCCAATCACCTTGAGCCCCGAGAACTGCGACAGCGCCGTGATCAGGTCCTCCGAAATTCCATCGGAGAAGTACTGTTGGCCGGGGTCGCCGCTTTCATTCGCGAGCGGGAGCACCGCGATGGAGGCGCTGCTCGGCGCGCGCACTGTCGGTCGATTGAGCCGCTCGAGCCCGAAATATCCGAATACCAGCAGCGCCGCGACCGCCCCGTAGAGCGCTGCCGGCCGCCGGCCCGCAAAACCGGGCGGCGTCGTCGCGCCGCTCGGGACAGTATCGCCCACGGCGCGCACGGCGTCCGTTGCGGGCGCCGCGTCCGATGCCAGCAGGCGCTTCACTCGGCTGGCGAAGGCCATGGGCGTCTCGCCACCCGGCAGGTGCGTCCACTGCACGTCGCGGAACCTGTCTGGCACGTTCTCGTCATCGTCGCGCGTGTCGTCGATGACGACCGGCAGCAGGAAGACCTTGCTCGCGACGATCAGGTGCGATCGATCGACGGCCAGCTTCCACTCGAGCCGAAAGTAACCCTCGGCCCGTTCGTGCGTGTGCCGTGAGACAACCGGGACGAAGAGGGCGCAGGTCTTGATCTGCCGGCGGATCGACTGGTCCCAGGCATCTCCGCCCCTGAGCTCGCTCCGGTCGAACCACACCTCGACGCCCGCGGTGCGCAGCGCCGCGCAAATGCGCTGGGCGGCCTCGGCATCCTCTGAGGCATAACTGATGAATACAGCGCGCGAAACGTCCGTCACGGGCACCGTCTCCCATCCCAAGTCGCACAGCCAGCCGCAATTTCGCACAACTCGCCCCGTCGTCGCACCTGCCGCTCTGGCGCCGGTCGGTCCGCTTGTCTCGAGCGGCGGGCTCCAACATCATGCCGTTGAGGTGCGCAGGGGTCCGGGAGGTGCAGCGTGAGAGCCACGATCGGCGGGAGCAGCGACGCATGAGTCCGAGCCGCCGCGGGCGCGTCCTCCTCCTCGTGGCAGCAGCGGTGGCGGTCCTCAGCCTCGTGGCCAACGCCTATCTTGTCGCCTCGCTCGATGAAGGATTCAGAAAGCTCCAGCTCGCGCGGATCTTCCCGCTCGGCTACGACCCGGCGACGGCGCCTCGGTTCGCTAGCGCGTGCGACGTGCCAGTCGTCGCCATTTACGGCGACTCGCGCGCCCAGCAGTGGGACCCGGCGGGTCTGCCGCCCGCACTGCGGATCGAGAACTTCGGGCACGGTGCGCAGACCTCCGCCCAACTCCTTGCCGCGCTTCGCGCCGACGTCGCGACGCGCGCCTCGATCGCCGTGTTGCAGACCGGCATCAACGACCTGCATCCGCTCGGGGCTCTCCCGGAGGAATCTGCCGCCGCGCGCCGCGCCCTCGCCGCGAACCTGCGCCTGATCACGAGCCTCCTGCTCGCCCGGGCGGATCGCGTGGTATTGACGACCCTGTTTCCGCCCGATGTTGTGCCGCTTGCGCGGCGGCGATCGTGGGATCCGGCGACACTCGAGTACATCCGCGCCGCCAACGACGTGATCCGCTCGAGCGCCGACTCCGACCGGGTCGTCGTTGTCGATGCGTACGCGCTGCTCGCCGGTCCCGACGGGCGCCTCGCGCCGCAGTACCGCGCCGCGGATTTCTTCCTGCACGTGAACAAGGCCGCTTATGCCGAGCTCAATCGCGCGCTCGCCGGCACCGCTCCGTGGGCCCCCGTGCGTGACGAGGGCTGCGCGATGCCCGCCGCTCGGCCTAGCCCGTGACGCGCGGTGGAGCCGGCTCGTATTCGAAGTAACGCTTGAGCGACAGTATGTGCTTCTCGATCAGGTTCCAGCTCGCGAGCGCCCCAAGCCAGGACGCACCGAAGGCGACCGCCGAGGCAGCGAGGAAGACGAGTTCGAAGCGCCAGCCAGACTCGGGCGCACCGAGCAGCCGGAAGACGACCGGGTAGGTCGCGCTCACGACCGGTACGTGCAGGAGATAGAGCGCGTAGCTGTACTTACCGGCTTGTCGCATGAAACGGTTGGAGAAGAGCCGGGCGCGTAGCGAAAGCGGGGAGCCCGCGAGCACGTAGCTGAGCAGCGCGCCGAAGAGGAGCGCAATCAGGCTGTAGCCATACAGGCTCATCCGCCGGCTCCAGAAGAAGAAATCGCCATCCGCGAGCCGGACCGCGACGAGGCCGATGCCGGCGATGAGCGCGACCGCCGGGAGGACTCTGCGCAGGCGTTCGCCGAGCGCCGGGGTCTCGGCGCCGAGCGCGAGAACACTGCCGATTGCGAGTCCGTCCCAGTGCGTAAAGGTCATCGTGTAGAGCGCGCCGATCGGCACGCCGTGCGCGGCGAGCACGATGCGCGCGGTGAGCGAGGCGAGGAAGAGTCCCGCCGCAATCACGAGGAGCGTGCGACTCGAGACGAGCCAGACCACGACCGGCCAGAGAACGTAGAACTGCTCCTCGACCGCGAGCGACCAGAAGTACCCGCCCGAGGTCTGGCTGAATCCGCCTTCCCGCGCGAACAGCCAGTTGGCGCCGTACAGCCAGAACCAGCTCTGCTTCGCCTGCATGCTCGCGACCTCGGGCGGCACGCTCGCGAGTACGGCGGGCAACACGACCAGAAGCGCTACCAGGGTCAGGTAGTAGAGCGGCCAGATCCTGAGGAAGCGCCGCGCGAGGAAGTTCTTGAAGTAGTTCGCCTGGGTCTTGGTCTCGAGCAGGATGCCCGTGATCAGGAATCCCGACAGCACGAAGAAGAGGTCGACTCCCATCCAGCCTGCCTGGCCGAGCTGCAGCAGCGCGCCGTTGCCGTGACCGCGAAAGCCGGGGTGGGCGAGGCAGAAGTGGTAGCCGATGACGGCCAGGATCGCGAGCCCGCGCAGGCCGTCGAGCTGGACGTAGTGGTTCCGCGTCAGGGCGACGCCGCTGGCGGCGGGCGTCGCCACGACCGGATTGCGGCCGGACGCTGGACTGGAGGGCGGGGGCGGCTGGGGCACGACGACGGAATTACCTGGGCGAGGGGTCGGAACGTGGCGCGGGCGCCGCGATCCTCGAGGGTGGGTTCCGCGCCGAACGGGATCCTAGCCGTTTCGCCAGCCGGTCGTCCGGGGCGCGGTCGTCGGCGGGTCGAAAAAAGGGTGATCGAGTTGGCGGTCCGCGCGGGCGATGGGCCGCCCGCGGCGGAGCGCATCGTCCCTGCGCCGCGAGCGCGCGGCAACGCGCGCTCTAACTCGTTGATTTGGTGGGCGGTACAGGGCTTGAACCTGTGACCCCTGCCGTGTGAAAGCAGTGCTCTACCGCTGAGCTAACCGC
>CAYNCY010000471.1:0-3393 GCA_964395195.1 uncultured Steroidobacteraceae bacterium | reverse complement strand
CTATTCGACACGTGGTTCTCGATCGAGGTCATGAAGCGAATGTTCGGTATCTACGTGCTCGACATCCACAACGCCGCACGCCCGGCGGATCGCAGCTACTTCCGGACGAGCCGCGAGGCGCGCTTCTTCAAGGGCGCCACTCTCGAGACGATCACAGCCGATCGCGCGGCGCGGTTGCCGGAGGTGCGCAACGCCCTCACGCCGCTCCGCCTTCACCTGAAGCGCTTCCCGTTCCTCGGCGGTTCCCAGCCAAACTTCGGCGACTACATCGCGCTCGGCGCATTCCGCTGGATCGCCGCGGTGAGCTCGCTGCCGCTCCTGGCTGCGGATGATTCGCTTAGGCCCTGGATCGAGCGCGGCTTCGATCTGTACGGCGGCATCGCCCGTAACCCGAAACTCAGCCCCCTGTTCGAGGGCTAGCCGCACCCTACTTCGGGTGCGCGTCCTGAAAATTCTTCAGTGCCGCGTTGAAGCGGCCGGCTACGTCCGTCTCATCGTCCACCATTTGGTTGTGGGTATTGGTGTGACGAACCACCTCGTCATGATCGATTTCCTTCGACCACGGCGGATCTGCGAAGGCGCGCCGTGACTTGAGGTCCTGGTCCAGACAAGTCAGGTACGAGTCCCCGGCGGAAACGTAGGACTCGACCCGCTTTTTGGCCGCAATCATCTGCTCGCGAGTCGCGATCCTACCGTCCGGCACGACCGGTTTAAGGGGTGGCGTGCAATTGCTCGGAGCCGCGGAACTGGCTGCAGTCCTCGGACGCGCCGGGATCGCAGCAGCTACGACGGGAGCAGCGGTCGGCTTGGTCGCGCGAAGCCGCTGTTTCGCGATTGACGTAAAGGTCCCCGGAAACTCACCACGCGAGACCCGGTCGAGATATTCCTGATAGAGACCCGGGTCGTTTGCCGCCGACACGGATGTCCAGTACGCGAGTTCCACGGCGCCCGAATTCGGGGCACCGACAGCCGACGCAACCGGCCGCACTTCCTCAGTGCGACTCGCAACGGGGCTCCCGGGCCGAAAGAAGAACTGCCCGATCGTCTGGTCGTATAGCGCCGGCACCTGGTCGTGATTCACGCGCCTCGCGAGTTGCACGACCTGGTCGCGCACGCCCTTCAGTACCTGGTCCACCGGAACGCCCGGCTTCTCCATTTCCACCAGCAACACCCGGGTGAACACGCCGTTTGGATTCGTATCGGAGTCATTCAGCCGATCGAGCGCCGATTGTCCGGCGCCCGCTGAATAAAGCACCATCTGGCCATTCGCAGCCGTCACCGGCGCAAGACCGCGCCCGCCGATCGCGCGCCCTGCCCCCTTGAAGGGGTTGTCGCGGCACGCATCGACGATCGCGAGCGAAAACCGCGCCTTCTGCTCCGTGAGATCGTCGAGGACCCTCTGCAGCGGCACGGCATCGTCCTCGACCTGCATCTCGCTCTCGGCGACGATATCGACCGGCAGCAGGTAGTTCGTCCCCTGGAACTGCACGCCGTGACCCGAGAAATAGAAGACGACCTCGTCGCCACCGGCAACCGTGGTTCTGAATGATCTGAGGGCCGCCTTGAAGGCGTTCAGGTTGAGGTCCTGTTTGAGCGTCGTCTCGAAGCCGGCCCGGCGCAGGGCCGCCGCAATCGCCGTCGCGTCCGAGCGCGCGTTCACGAGAGGCCGGACGTGCTGATAGGTGTCGTTACCGATCACCAGGGCGAGACGACGTGCGCTCGCCGGCAACGCGACTGAGAGCAGCACGAGCGCGACGGCCATCAGCGCCGCACTCCGGCATCGCGACTGCCTCGCGTGTGACATGTTCCCCCGGTCCGCCCCGTCAGTTGGCGACTGTCGCTGCCGCTCTAATCAAGTCAGCCTCCGCAGGGCGATGCATCGCATCCCCGGCGCGCTCGCAGCTTCCCGCAACGGTACCTTGGCAGTATACGAGAAGCCGGCGGACGGACGTGCGGCGCCCCTGCCGCCGACCTCTTACCGTCCCGAGACCGGCGGCGGAGCGAAGGCGCGCGCCTCTCCGAGGACCCACTCGCGAAACGCCGCCACCTTCTCGAGCCGGGCGAGCGCCGGCGGGCAGACAAAGTAGTACGAGCGCGAGAACTTGAGCGCCCTCGGGCTCGCGAGCGCGAGCCGCCCCTCCGCCACCTCGGCGGCGACCAGGCTCCAGCGCGCGAGCGCGAGTCCCTGCCCGGCCTCGGTCGCCCGGATGATCGCGATCGAATCATCGAACGCGATCCCGCACGCGGGCCAGCGCTCGCTTTCACCGGATTCGAACAGCCACGCGCTCCAGGGCTCGGACGTGCTGTGCATCAGCCGGTAGCGCTCGAGATCCTTCGCATCGTTGACGGGGCCGAGCTTCTTCAAGAGCGAGGGCTTGCAGACCGGGATCAGCCACTCATCGAAGAGCTTCTCGATCGAGAGCTGCGGCCACTCACCGAGACCGAAGCGTAGACCGGCGTGCACACCGCTTCTGACGAAGTCGATGACCTCGGGGGAAGTGTCGATCTGCAGGTCGATGCGCGGGTACAACCGCCCGAACTCGGGCAGCCGCGGCATGATCCACTGCGACAGGAACGAGGAGAGCGTCGTGACCCGAAGCGGTCCCGCGCCGCGATCCGCACGCGCGCCATCGAGCGCGCGTTCAAGCTCGCCGAGGCCCTGGCGAACCTTGGGCAGCAGGTGCGCGCCTTCGGCCGTGAGCACGACCTGGCGACCGTCGCGCCGAAAGAGCGCGACGCGCAGGTACTCCTCGAGCGACTGGATCTGCATGCTCGCCGCGCTCGTCGTGACGCCGAGCGCCGCCGCTGCGCGCGTGAAGCTGAGGTGATCCGCGACCGCCACGAAAACGCGCAGGCTCCCGAGGGGGAGCCTGCGAACGGCGGCAGGCGCACTGACCGAATTTCGCGGGCGGCGCGCCGGCGCCGGGGGGGAGCCGGTTCGGGACGCGGGTCGCTTCATGGCCATCCCGGTTCGTCGACCTCAACCGCGCCTGGGACCGAGGTCCCCCAGTCCCACCGCCAGCGCCGGAACGGAGTGCGCCGCGACGTAGGCGTCGTGGGACGGCGCACCCGCTCCGAAGACGGCGGGGGTGACCGAGACCAAGAGCACGGTCGAGGACACGAGGGTGGCAGCCGCAATTTCAGTCAGTCGCAGGCAGGTGAGTTTCATGACGGTACTCCTCATTCGGGGCGCTATTCGAGCCGCCGGGTCTGCGCCGGTCCTTTTCCGGTCGGGCCCGTTGCGGGGTTGAGAGGAGGATGCGCTTCCCTGGATGGAGTACCGATCGAAGGATTTAAGGGTGGTTAAGAATAACTGAATCGAACCCGCCGGCGCGACCGGCGAGTCCTTCGCGAACCCCTGCCACCGGGCGGGCTTCAGCGTCTCCCGCGCCC
>CAYNCY010000470.1:0-3409 GCA_964395195.1 uncultured Steroidobacteraceae bacterium | reverse complement strand
GAACTCAGGGTCGCTGCCGCCCCCGGCACGCATGGCGCGCGGCCACAATCCGCTCTGCGGCGACCAGCTCACCGTCTATGCGGACGTCAAGGACGGCGTGCTCACCGACGTCCGCTTCGAGGGCAGCGGCTGCGCGATCTCGGTCGCCTCCGCGTCGCTGATGACCGAGGCGCTGCGCGGCAAGACGACCGAGGAGAGCGCCGCGCTCTTCGCGCGGATGCACGATCTCCTGACCCGCGCCGACGCCCCCGCGGATCCGAGCCTCGGCAAACTCGCGGCGCTCTCGGGCGTGCGCGAGTTCCCGGCGCGCGTGAAGTGCGCGAGCCTCTGCTGGCACACGCTGAACGCGGCGCTCGCCGCGGGCGCGACTGCGGCCCCCGTCAGCACCGAATAACCGTCCGAAGGCACTGAGCGATCGCATGCGTCACCACGAGAACGAACCCATCGTCGTCAACCGCGAGATCAAGGCCGTGCTGGTCCCGGCCGGCGTGGAAGTGAAGCTGCGCACCGGCATGGTGGGCTACGTCACGCAGGCACTCGGCGGCAGCTTCACCGTCTACGTCGAGGGCAACCTCTTTCGCGTCGCGGGTGAGGATGCGGATGCGATCGGACGCGAGCCCCCGACCCGCCTGGCGCTCCCGCCGGATGCGACGGACGCCGACGTCGAGAAGCTCGCGTGGGAGCAGATGAAGACCTGCTACGACCCGGAGATCCCGGTCAACATCGTCGACCTGGGGCTCATCTACAGCTGCGAGATCGCGGGCCGGCCGGATGGCACGCGCGCGGTCGCGGTCAAGATGACGCTGACGGCGCCCGGCTGCGGCATGGGCGAGGTGCTCGTGCAGGACGTCAAGGAGAAGCTCGCGCTGATCCCGACGGTCACCGAACCCGATGTCGAGCTCGTGTTCGACCCGCCGTGGGGCCGAGAGATGATGTCGGAGGCCGCGCGCCTCCAGACCGGTATGATGTGATGGCGGCGCGCTGGATCGACGTCGGCGCCGCGGACGCGGTGCCGAGGAACGGCCACCGGGTCTTCGAGGTCGAGGGGCGCTTCATTGCGGTGTACGACGTCGCGGGCGAGCGCTATGCGATCGAGGATCTTTGCACACACGACGGCAACGCCCTCTCGGACGGGCCGGTCGAGGGACTCGAAGTCATCTGTCCGCGGCACGGCGCGCGCTTTTGCCTGAAGACCGGCGAGGCGCTCACCCCACCGGCCTACGAGCCGGTCACGACGTTCCCGGTCGCGGTCGAGGGTGGACGTCTCGTGATTGGCATCGACTGAGGAAGCCGGCGCGGCCTGAACCAGCATGAGGCTCCTAACCATCGTGCGCCACGCGCACGCCGAGAAGCACGACGGCGACGTCGAGGACTTCGAGCGGCGGCTCGACAAGCGCGGCCGCCGCGAGGCGGAGAACATGGCCGAGCTTGCGCACGCGCTCGGCGTGCGCGCCGATCACATCATCTCGAGCCCGGCGGTTCGTGCGATCAGTACCGCGAAGGAGTTCGCGCGTTCCCTGAGCTTCCCGCTCCAGAAGATCCGCCACGACGATCGCATTTATCTCGCCGAGCGCGCGACACTGGTCGGGATCCTGCGCGCGACGCCGGCCGCCTACCGGCACGTCATGATCTGCGGCCACAACCCGGGCGTCAGCCGGCTCGCGGCATGGCTTGCCGAGGACGAGACCATCGGCGAGTTGCCGACGGCCGCCCTCTGCACGCTCAAGACGTCCGTCGACAAGTGGGAGGCCATTGGCCTGGGCACCTTCGAGAAGCTGCGCCTGCGCTGGCCGGACGACGGCGGCCCGAGCCGCTGACCCTCAGCCCGCGAGCGCGAGCAGGCTCGCGTTGCCCCCGACCGCGGCGGTATTGACCGTCAGCGTCTGCTCCGTCGCGAAGCGATGCAGGTAGTGCGGGCCGCCGGCCTTCGGTCCCGTGCCCGAGAGTCCGCTGCCGCCGAAGGGCTGCACGCCGACCACCGCGCCGACCATGTTGCGATTCACGTACAGGTTGCCCGCCCGCGCCCGCGCCCGCACCCGCTCGACCGTCGAGTCGATGCGCGTGTGGATGCCGAGCGTGAGGCCGTAGCCGGTCGCGTTGATCGCGTCGACGAGCGCATCGAGCTCGCGCGCGCGCCACCTGAGCACGTGGAGCACCGGGCCAAATACCTCGCGCTCGAGCGCGGCGATGCTCTTGATCTCGACCGCGAGCGGCGCGAAGAAGTTGCCGCGCTCGAGGCCGCGCTGCGGCTTCATGCGATGCGACCACGGCGCCCCGCGGACGATGACTGCGGCGTGGCGCTCGAGCACGCCGAGCGCATCGGCATCGATCACGGGACCCACGTCCGAGGCGATGAGCGCCGGATCGCCGATCGCGAGCTCGTCCATGGCCCCTGCGATCAGCTCCTCGATGCGATCCGCGACCTCCTCCTGCACGCACAGGATCCGCAGCGCCGAGCAGCGCTGCCCGGCGCTGCCGAAGGCCGAGGCGACGGCGTCGTTGACGACCTGCTCGGGCAGCGCGGAGCTGTCGACGATCATCGCATTCTGGCCGCCCGTCTCCGCGATCAGCGTCGCGATGGGACCTGGTCGCGCGGCGAGCGCGCGATGGATCGCGGCGGCGGTGTCGTTCGAGCCCGTGAAGGCGACACCGGCCACGCGCCGGTCGGCGGTGAGCGCGCCACCGACGCGCGCCCCGTCGCCCGGCAGGAAGCCGAGCACCGCGCCCGGCACGCCCGCCTCGTGCAACAGGCGCGTCGCGTAGGCCGCCACGAGTGCCGTCTGCTCGGCGGGCTTGGCGATCACGGCGTTGCCGGCGGCCAGGGCTGCGGCAACCTGGCCCGTGAAGATCGCGAGCGGGAAGTTCCAGGGGCTCACGCACACGAACACTCCGCGACCACGGAGCGAAAGCTCGTTGCTCTCGCCGGTCGGTCCCGGGAGCACCAGGTGCTTGCCGAAGTCGAGCCGCGCGCGCTGCGCGTAGTAGCGCAGGAAATCGACCGCCTCGCGCACCTCGGCGAGGCTGTCGGGGATCGACTTGCCGGCCTCGTGCACGCAAAGCGCAATGAGCTCGGCGCGGTGCGACTCGTAGGCATCCGCCGCGCGTTCGAGGATCGCGGCGCGCTCCGTCGCCGGGGTCGCGTCCCAGCCTTCGAAGGCCTCGACCGCCGTCTCGAGCGCGCGCGCGACGTCGGCATCGCTCGCCTCGAGCACATGGCCCACGAGCAACGAGCGATCCGCCGGGCTCGTGACGCGGGTACCGCGCTTGGCGATGGCCTCCGCCTTCGCGACGGGCTTGCCGTCGATCAGCGCCGCGGCGGTGTGAGTCGCGGTGAGCGTCGGGGTCGCGGCCGCCGCGAGGGTCGCGAGCACGTGGCCGTCGGCGAGGTTGAGGCCCGCCGAGTTCGGGC
>CAYNCY010000469.1:0-3437 GCA_964395195.1 uncultured Steroidobacteraceae bacterium | reverse complement strand
CATGCACGGTCTCCTGCAAATGCTCTCGTCGGCGCGCGTCGGCGGCTCGCGGGGCGCTCCGCTTTTCGTCCGACGTTCTCGCGTCGGCGGCACGGTTGCATGATAATCGAGCGCATGTCGCACGCGGACCCAGAATGAACCCAGGCAGGCGTTGTTGGCTGACGCCGCCGAGCGATGGATCGCGTGGAGCCTAGCCGCCGTCGCCAGGGCGGGCGCGCACGTCGCACGGGCGGAACACTGGTTCCGCAGCTGCCGTGGCAGGACGTCGTAAATCCGTTCGCGCCGATGGCGGTGCTCTCGGACGACCAGGTCGAGGCGATCCACCTCACGTCCCTCAGGATCCTGGAGGAACTCGGCATCGAGGTGATGTCCGAGCGGGCAATCGGGATTCTCCGCGCAGCCGGCGCCACGGTCGATGCGTCGAGCGGGGTCGTACGCCTCGATCGCGGCCTCGTGGCCCAGGCGCTCGCGACGGCGCCCGCTACTTTCACGCTGACGCCGCGCAACCCTGACAAGCGCGTGATTCTGGGCGGCACACACGTGGCATTTGGGCTCGTCGCCGGGCCTCCCAATGTCCACGACTGCGAGCGCGGTCGACGTCCGGGCAACTTCCGTGACTACTGCGATTTCATCCGGCTCGCGCAGTTCTTCAACGTCATCCACGTGATCGGGAACCAGGTCTGCGCGCCGGTTGAACTTCCGGCGAACTCGCGCCACCTCGATACCTACATGGCGAATCTCGAGTACTCGGACCAGGTCTTCCACTGCACTGCCATCGGAGCCGGCCGGGCAACCGACGGAATCCGGATGATGGCCATTGCGCGCGGACTGTCTCTCGAGGAGTTTGCGCGCAGTCCCGGCGTGATCACGATCATCTCCGTGAACAGCCCACGTCGGTTCGATACCGCCATGACCGACGGCCTAATGGCAATGGCTGAACACGGCCAGGCCGTTGTCGTTACGCCTTTCACGCTAATGGGTGCGATGGCTCCGGTCTCGCTTGCCGCGGCACTTGCCCAACAGAATGCCGAGGCACTCTTCGGCGTAGTGCTCGCGCAGCTGATCCGCCCGGGAACTCCCGTGATGTACGGGGCCTTTACCTCCAACGTCGACATGCGCTCCGGGGCGCCCGCGTTCGGGACACCGGAGAACGCCAAGGCGAACATCGCGAGCGGACAGCTCGCGCGTCGGTATCGGCTGCCGTATCGCACGTCCAATGCGAGTGCGTCGAACGTCGCCGATGCTCAGGGGGCGTATGAGACCGAGATGTCGCTGTGGGGTGCGGTCCTCGGCCACGGCAATCTCGTCTACCACGCAGCGGGTTGGCAGGAGGGCGGACTGACGGCGTCCTACGAGAAGCTCGTGCTCGACGTGGAGATGCTGCAGCTGATGATCGAATTCCTGAAGCCCATCGTCGTGGACGCGGACGAACTCGGGTTCGAGGCGATACGCGGCGTTCCGGCGGGCGGCCACTTCTTCGGGGAACCGCACACGTTGGCGCGCTACGAGAATGCCTTTTACCGCCCGCTCGTTTCGAACTGGCAGAACTACGAGAACTGGCAGCTCGCAGGGAGTCGGGATGCTACCCAGCGTGCTACGGAAATCTGGAAGCAGGCGCTCAAGGAATACGAGGCGCCTGAAATGGACGCCGGCATCCGCGAGGAACTGACGGCTTACGTCGCCAGGCGGCGTGCCGAAATCGGCGGTGGCGATCCCTAGCAGATGCGCGGTATTCCCGGACTCTGCCGGGTCACGGTCATCAGCGAATCCATTGCAAGCGGTGCCAGGCGGGGATGCGTTGCCCGTCGATCAACGCCGAGGCAAACGCACCGAGCGACATCACGCACGCGCAGACGGCGGAATCGAGCTCCGCAGGACCACTCGACGCGACGATCTTTACCTCGGACGGCCGGCCGCTCGCTTCGACCTTGACCAGCAGGATGAGCGCTGCGCGTCGCTGCAGATCGACGGCGGTCTCGGGATACGCTCGGACACACGCATCGCCGAGTTCGCGTGCGTTGAAGCCGAGGTCGTCGATCACCTCCGGCGCGACCTCGACGGTCGCGGCCGCAGGACTCACAGGCCCAGTGTCAGCGGCCACGAACGCCGAAGGCTTGGCGTCGGATTTCGGAGTGAC
Source organism: uncultured Steroidobacteraceae bacterium (assembly GCA_964395195.1). Classification (GTDB taxonomy): domain Bacteria; phylum Pseudomonadota; class Gammaproteobacteria; order Steroidobacterales; family Steroidobacteraceae; genus CAIKZZ01. The sequence goes on along the minus strand of CAYNCY010000469.1, from coordinate 1,300 downwards.
TGTCGGTGCGGGTGCCTCGAAGGGCTCTGGCCTCGGATGGCGCGCGATGGGCGGCAGCGCCTTCCGAGGAACTGCCACGAGGAGCAGTGCCGGAGACGTCTGGCCGGGCGGCGGAATGAACCGTTGCGCGGTATTCGCAATGAAAAGCCGCGCAAGCAGGACATGGATGACCAGCACAAGGCCGATGACTACGGTTCGGCGCCGCACTCGACCATGAATCGTCATCGACTCGCCGTCACTGGCTAGCGCCCGCCGCGCTACGCGAGCCCACAGGCGGCGCGGCGCGGACGGATCACGCAATCAATCCGGATTCCGGCAGCCACTCGCCTGGACACCCGAGTCATTCAGTTGGCGATCGGCCGCACCAGGTAACCGCCAGATTTCGCATCGCGCTCCAGGCTCAGGGCCTTCCGCGCTTCCGCGCCTTCCAGCAAGGCGTTAAACGAGCGAAACCCGTAGTAGCCCTCGTTAAAGCCTGGCTTCTGCCGCTTCAGCGCCTGCTTCACCATCGAGCCCCAGATCGGTTCCTCCGCGCCACGCTCAGCGACGAGTGCTTCGAGCGTTGCAACGACAAGCTCGAACGCTTCATCCGCACGGGCGTCGTGGTTATCTCCGGTCCGCTCCGCGCTCTTGCGCTCCGCCTTGGTGCTTGCCGCGGCGCGCACCGGAGCACGTCCCTTCGACTGGCCACGTGTCGCCTGCTGACGAACCAGGTCGTCGTAGTAGATGAATTCGTCGCAATTGTTGGTCAAAAGATCCGACGTCGAGCTCTTGACCCCGACGCCAATGACCGTCTTGTTGTTCTCGCGGAGCTTCGACACGAGCGGCGAGAAATCCGAGTCGCCGGAGATGATCACAAACGTGTCGACATGCGACTTCGTGTAGCAGAGGTCGAGCGCGTCGACCACCATGCGGATGTCGGCCGAGTTCTTGCCTGACTGCCGCACGTGCGGGATCTCGATCAGCTCGAAGGACGCCTGGTGCATCGGCGCCTTGAACTCCTTGTATCGCTCCCAGTCGCAATACGCCTTCTTCACGACGATGCTGCCCTTCAGCAGCAGGCGCTCCAGCACCTTGCCGATGTCGAACTTGTCGTACTTGGCGTCGCGAACGCCGAGGGCGATGTTCTCGAAATCGCAGAACAACGCCATGTTGGTCACTTCCTGCCGCTGTGCCATGAGTCCTTCCTTGCCCGGGTGAACCGGGGCACCGCTGGGGAGCCCTGCGTCCCGGGCGCTCCGCCCTCCCACAATAGCAGCCCCGGTGCAGGCTGAACATCCGGACCGCGCCCCGCTTGACA
>CAYNCY010000468.1:0-3447 GCA_964395195.1 uncultured Steroidobacteraceae bacterium | reverse complement strand
CGGATCTGCATCACTGCACGGTCAAGGGCAAGCCCGCGCTCTCGCTGATCGACCCGGCCTGGTACGCGGACACGTTCATCCCGACCGTGCAGCAGCGCGGCGCCGCGATCATCAAGGCGCGCGGCGCATCGTCGGCCGCCTCGGCGGCGTCGGCGGCGATCGATCACGTGCGCACGTGGATGCTCGGAACGCCGGCTGGCGACTGGGTCAGCATGGGCGTGCAGGCGGACGGCAGCTACGGCATCGCCGAGGGCGTCATCTACTCCTATCCGGTCACGACCGCGAACGGCGTGTACACGGTGGTACCGGACCTCGCGATCAACGACTTCAGTCGCGCGCGCATGGCCGCGACCGAGAAGGAGCTCCGCGAGGAGCGTGATGGCGTCAAGGACCTGATCTGAGCGGACCCTTTTCCGCCAGCGACGTCGGGGCGAGCAGACCGTGAAGACGCTGCTGCTCGCCTTCACCGCGCTCTTCTCGATCGTCAATCCGCTCTCGGGCGCGTTCGTGTTCTTCGGCGCGACGCAGGGCATGGAAGGCAGCGAGCGAGCGCTCGTGTCGCGCTGGGTCGCGATCTACGCGTTCGCGATCGTCACCGCGTCCCTGTACGTCGGCGCCTACGTGCTCGAGTTCTTCGGCATCTCGCTGCCGGTCCTCAAGGTCGGCGGCGGCATCATCGTCGCGATGTCGGGCTGGCGGATGCTGACGGGCCCGGACTCGACCGAGCAGCGCCGCACCGAGACGACCAATGCATTGCGGCCGAGCGTTCCGCCGAGCCGGCTCGCGTTCTATCCGTTGACGATGCCGCTGACGACGGGCCCGGGCACGATCTCGGTCGCGATCTCGGTGGGCGCCGAGCGCCCGAACGGATTCGGCGAGGCGTGGCTGTCCTTCGTGCTCGAGACGGTGCTCGCGGTCGCGCTCCTCTGCCTCGCCGTCTACGTCGCCTACCGGAACTCGGCGCGCCTCGCGCACGCGCTCGGCGCGACCGGCACCACGATCGTCGTTCGGCTCTCGGCGTTCCTCCTCTTCTGCATCGGCATCCAGGTGTTCTGGAACGGCGCGTCGGTCCTCCTCACCTCGATCCTCCAGAACGGAGTCCTGCCCGCGAGCTGAGCCGTCGTCAGGGCCCGTCGAAAGGAAACCGACCGGTCGTGCTTTATCTTAAGTTACCGGTTCTTCGGCCGAAATCTTTCGGTACACTCGTTTTTCCGACCTGAAATGCGGAGCTTCCGATGCTGAGCCTCCTCTGGCTGGTCCTCTTCATCGGCACGCTCCTCTACCTCGCCTACCGGCGCGTGAGCCTCGGTCAGGCGACGGCCGTGCTCGGCGCCCTGCTCGTCGGCTATTCGCTCTGGGGCGACGGTGGATGGATCGGGACGGGGATCCTCTGGGCGCTGTTCGCGCCCGTCGCGCTCCTCAACCTCCCGCCGGTCCGCCTCACGTTCGTGACCCGCCGCTTCCTCCGGGTCTACCGCCGCATGCTCCCCTCGATGTCCTCGACCGAACGCGAGGCGCTCGAGGCCGGGACCGTGTGGTGGGACGGCGAGCTCTTCACCGGCGGTCCCAACTGGGAAAAGCTGATGTCGGCGAAACGCCCTGAGCTCTCGGCGGAGGAGCAGGCGTTCATCGATGGACCCTGCGAGGAACTCTGCCGGATGGTGCACGACTGGGAAGTCACGCACGAGCTCGCGGACCTGCCGCCGGCCGCGTGGAGCTACCTCAAGGCCAAGGGCTTCTTCGCGATGATCATCCCGAAGAAGTACGGCGGTCTCGAGTTCTCGGCCTACGCGCACTCCTGCGTGCTCGTGAAGCTCGCGAGCCGCAGCGCGACGCTCGGCTCCACCGTCGCCGTGCCGAACTCACTCGGTCCCGCGGAGCTCCTCCTCCACTACGGCACCGAGGAGCAGAAGAACCATTACCTGCCGCGCCTCGCGCGCGGCGACGAGGTTCCGTGCTTCGCGCTCACGGGTCCGCGCGCGGGCTCGGACGCGGCCTCGATCCCCGATGTCGGTGTCGTGTGCAGGGGGCAGTGGGAAGGCAAGGAGGTCGTCGGCCTCAAGCTCAACTTCTCCAAGCGCTACATCACGCTCGCGCCGATCGCGACCGTCATCGGCGTCGCGTTCCGGCTGATGGACCCCGACAAGCTGATGGGCGACAAGACGGACGCCGGCATCAGCGTGGCGCTGATCCCGCGCGGCACGCCCGGCCTCACGATCGGTCGCCGGCACTTCCCGCTCAACGTGCCGTTCCAGAACGGCCCGATCCAGGGCAAGGACGTGTTCGTGCCGCTCGATGTGCTGGTCGGCGGCCCCAAGATGGCGGGGCAGGGCTGGCGCATGCTGGTCGAGCAGCTGTCCGTCGGGCGCTGCATTTCGCTCCCCTCGAACACCACGGGCGGCGCGAAAGCGGGCGTCTTCGCGACGGGCGCGTACGCGCGCATCCGGCGGCAGTTCAACATGTCGGTCGGCCGCTTCGAGGGCGTGTCCGAGGTCATCGCGCGGATGTCCGGGCACACGTACATCATGGACGCGGCGCGTTCGGTCACCGCGGGCGCGATCGACGGCGGCGAGAAGCCCTCGGTGCCCTCGGCGATGCTGAAGTACCACTGCACGGAGCTTGGCCGTCTCGTCGCCGACGATGCGATGGACGTGCACGGCGGCAAGGGCATTTGCCTCGGTCCCAGGAACTACCTCGGCCGCGGCTACCAGGCCGTCCCGATCGCGATCACGGTCGAGGGCGCGAACATCCTGACGCGCAACCTCATCATCTTCGGACAGGGCGCCGTGCGCTGCCATCCGTACGTGCTCCGCGAAATGACCGCGGCGAAGGACCCGAACCGCGAGCGCGGGCTCGCGGAGTTCGATCGCGCGCTCTTCGGCCACATCGGCTTCACGCTCTCGAACGCCGCGCGCTCGCTCGTCATGGCGCTCACCCTCGCGCGCTTCACGCGCGTGCCCGATGCCGGCCCGACGACGCGCTACTTCCAGCACATCAACCGCTTCAGCGCGAGCTTCGCCTTCGCCTCCGACGTCGCGATGCTCTCGCTCGGCGGCTACCTCAAGAAGAAGGAAACGCTGTCGGCGCGGCTCGGCGACGTGCTCTCGTACATGTACTTGGCCTCCATGGTGCTCAAGCACCACGAGAACCAGGGCCGCCCGGAGGCGGACCAGCCGATCGTCGAGTGGGCGTGCCGCACGCTGCTCTACCGCGCGCAGGAGCAGCTGCACGGGTTCATCCGGAACTTCCCGGTACGCTGGCTCGCGGGATTCATGCGGGTGCTCATCTTCCCGCGCGGCCTCACGTACTCCGCGCCCGGCGACAAGCTCGGCCGGCAGATCGTCGATGTGATCATGACGCCCTCCGAGGCACGCGACCGGCTGACCCACGGCATCTACCGCACGGTCGAGCCCACCAATCCGCTCGGGCTCCTGCAGGAAGCGCTCG
>CAYNCY010000467.1:0-3464 GCA_964395195.1 uncultured Steroidobacteraceae bacterium | reverse complement strand
GCCGCGTCGGCGGCGCGCTGCTCGGCCTCGAACGGTCGAGCGTGCTCGGGCCGGTCGAGACGCTGCGGCGCGACGCTGCGGAGATCCCGCGGTTCGCGCGGCTTGCCGACACATCGATGCACCAGCTCGGCATAGCCGTCAGCGACTACCGTCCGCTCGCCGGAACCGCTTCGGCGGTACAGGACGCTGTCCGCGGGATCAACGAGCCCGAGGCCACGCCGAAGGACAAACCGTGCGCCGACGACCCTCGAGCGGTTGATGCAAGGAGGTCACTGAGGGCCCGGGCGGCGTTCGCGCATCGCTCGCGGCAGCCGCGCGCTGCGCCGGGCTCGTGGCCGACGCAAGGGCGATCGTGCGCGCCGCGCGACAACGAAACAGCCAGGCATTTGAACCTGAGGTGACAGCGATGCGGATTGTGCACATCTCGCAGCCAGTGAATATTCAGCCGACGGCGTTCGAGCGATTCGCGCCACCGCAGGTGGGCGACCTGCCGCGAACGACCCTGGGTTCGGCGGTGGCCTGGGCCGCCCCCGACGATGCGATCGAGACCGGGACATGGGAGGCGGCCCCGGGCAGTTTTGCGCGTGCGGTCGTCGATGCGGAGTTTTGCCACTTCGTGAGCGGCCATGCAACGTTCGTCACCGAGGACGGCCGACGCTTCGAGCTCAGGAGCGGCGATGCCGTCTTCTTTCCGCCGCGCACGCGGGGCACGTGGACGATCCACCAGACATTGCGCAAGACCTACTGCATCTGGCGCGGGTCAGCCGGCGGGTAGTGCCTCGCCAGGCGCCGAAGCAACACTGCCCCGTGCGAGTGCGGGGGGCAGACGCCCCCTGCCATGACGTCGCCGGCGCGTGCGACCGCGGCGAACCTCACGGTCGGTAGCCGAACTCCGAGGGTCCCGGCTGGCGCAGCGGCGCGGCAATTTCCGCGAACTCGCAGAGCAAACGCCGCGTGTCGCGCGGATCGATCATTTCCTCGATCTGGAAGCGTTCCGCCGAGCGAAACGGCGAGCGCATGCCGTTCAGCCGCTGCGTGATCTCGGCCGCCAGCGCAGTACGGTCCGGTGCCGCGTCGAGTTCTGCCTTGTAGGCAGCGTCGATCCCGCCCTCGATGGGGAGCGAGCCCCAGTCGGCGGACGGCCACGCGTAGCGGAAATGAAAGCGCGTGTGGTTCTGGTGGCCGGCACCGGCGACGCCGAACACCTTGCGAATGATCACCGTGCACCACGGGACCGTCGCCTGGTAGATGGCCGTCAGCGCGCGCGCGCCGGCGCGAATGGTCGCTTCCTGTTCGGCCTGCTTGCCGATCATGAAGCCGGGATTGTCGACGAGGTGCACGACCGGCAAGTGGAAGGTCTGCGCGAAGCTCACGAAGCGTTCCAGCTTCGCCGAGCTCGCTGCCGTCCAGAGGCCGCCGATCACGAAGGGATCGCTTGCGATGACGGCCACGGGCCACCCATCGAGGTGCGCGAGCCCGGTGATGACCGATCGACCGTGCAGGCGGCCGATTTCCAGGAACGAGCCGGCATCGACGATGGCCTCGATGATGGGACGCATCCGATAGACCTCACGCCGGTCGCGGGGAACGACTGACAGCAGCGACTCCTCCCGCCGCATCGGGTCATCACCCGTCGCAACCCGTGGCGGCAAGCCGTGGATGGAAGAGGGGAGATAACTCAGGAAACGTCGCGTGCGCTCGAAGGCCTCGGACTCGCTCTCGACCTCGTCATCGATCGCACCATTGGCGGCGTGGATACGGCTCCCGCCGAGCTCCTCCTTGGTGAGCTTCTGGCCCGCGGCGGCGACCACGGGTGGCCCCGCAACGAACATCTGCGACTGACCGCGCACGAGCAGCGAGTAGTGGCTGGCAACGACCTTGGCGGCGCCGAATCCGGCGATGGGACCGAGGCCGAGGCTCACGACCGGGACGGTCGAGAGGTTCTTCACCATGTGGTCCCAGCCTGGGAGGTACGGGACATAGGTATAGCCGAGCGTCTCAAGAGACTTCACCGACCCGCCGCCACCGCTTCCTTCGACGAGCCGAACAAGCGGCAGTCGCAGCTCGTGCGCCATCTGCTCCGCAGCGACCTGCTTTTCGATGATCGAGGCGTCGGACGCACCGCCGCGGACCGTGAAGTCATCGCCCGCGACGACCACCGTGCGGCGGTCGATGCGCCCCCTCCCGAAGATGAAGTTGCAGGGCACGAACGACTCGAGCGCGCCTTTGTCGTCGTAGGACGCCTTGCCCGTGATCGTGCCGATCTCCCCGAAGCTGCCCGCGTCGAGAAGCGCCTCGATACGCTCGCGCACGGTCAGCCGGCCTGCCGCGTGCTGCCGGTTGATCTTCTCGGGTCCGCCCATCTCGCGCGCGAGGGCCTGCCGCCTGCGCAGGTCCTCGAGTTCAGCTTCCCAACTCACGTCACACCCCGTGCTTGCGGCACTCGGCCGTTCTCGGACATCCTAACAAGATGAACGGCGATTCGATGGTTCCTCGCAGGGACGAGTGCGTCGTCGGTGCCCTGCTGCACCGCTGGGCGGGAGAACGGCCCGACAGGCATTTCATTGAGTTTGCGGACGGCACGTTCTGGACCTTCGCCGAAGCCCTCGCACGCGTGCGCAGCGCCGCGGCCGGCCTCGCAAGCCTCGGCGTCGGCCGTGGCGACCACGTGCTCTGCTGGCTCCCGAATGCACCCGAAGGCGTGCTGGCATGGCTCGGCGCGAATTACCTCGGCGCCGTCTACGTGCCCCTCAACACGGGCTACCGGGGACGTCTGCTCCAGCACGCAGTCGCGCTGTCCGATGCGAGGGTGCTCGTCGTACATGCGAACTTCCTGCCGCGACTCGAGGAGATCGACACCGCGCAGCTCGTCGACGTGATTGTGGTGGGAGGCGAGCCGCCCGCCGGCCGGCGACTGGCGTTCCATTCCGTCGCGGTGCTGAGATGCGCCGGCGCCGCCGAGACCGCCCGCCCGGTCGAGCCCTGGGACGTCAACTACATCATGCTCACGTCCGGGACTACCGGGCCGTCGAAGGCCGTCGTCAGTACCTACGTGCAGTCCTGGTCGGGCGGCGCCATGGCCATGGACTACTTCGGACCGGACGACCGCCTGCTCGCGAACCTGCCGCTCTTTCACGTCAGCGGCGCGGGCGCGGTCATGGATCGCCTGACCAAGGGCGGCACCTGCGTGCTCCACGACGGCTTCAAGGCCAGCACATTCTGGGACACGGTCCGGGAGTTCAACATCACGGGATGCTGCCTGGTTGGCGGCATGACGCAGTACCTGTTGCGCCAGCCGCCGAGCGAGAGGGACCGCGATCACCCGCTGCGCAATGTCATCACGGTGCCCTGGAACCAGGACTCGCGTGCGGTCGCGGAACGCTACGGCATTGCGATGCACACGGCCTTCAACATGACGGAACTTGCGACGCCGATCCGCTCCGCCGCGAACCCGGCCGAGCTGG
>CAYNCY010000466.1:0-3476 GCA_964395195.1 uncultured Steroidobacteraceae bacterium | reverse complement strand
AGGCCCGACACGCGGATCCATTCGATCGGAATCCCGGCCGCGGGCACAAGGCGCGCTTCGATGCCGCGGTGAGTGCCGAGCCACACGACGCGACAGGCGCGCGCCCGCAGGACGTCCGCAACGGCCAGCGCCGGGAACACGTGCCCGCCGGTACCGCCGGCCATGATGAGGACGGTGGTCACCGCGCACCGCTCCGGGTCGAGACCGTGCGCGTGCACGCCGTCTCGTGATGGACGCGCAGCAGGATGCCGATCCAGCCGAGCGTCACGAGCAGGCTCGAGCGGCCGTACGACAGGAGCGGCAGCGTGAGCCCCTTCGTCGGCAGCAGGCCCATGTTGACGCCCATGTTGATGAACGCCTGCAGTCCGAACCAGATCCCGAACGCGGCGGCGACATACGACTGGAACTTGAGTCCGGCCTCGGCCGCGGCGCGCGCGATCATGAGCGAGCGGTAGACGAGCGCGACCACGAGCGCAACGACGAGCGCGATGCCGATGAAGCCGAGCTCCTCCGCCAGCACCGCGAACACGAAGTCGGTGTGCGCCTCCGGCAGGTAGAAGAGCTTCTGGATGCTGGCACCAAGCCCGACCCCCGACCACTCGCCGCGGCCGATGGCGATCAGCGACTGCGTGAGCTGGAAACCCGAGTTGTAGGGATCGGCCCAGGGATCGAGGAACGCGATCAGGCGCCGCCAGCGGTACTGGCTCGAGACCGCGACGGCCGCGAAGCCCGCGAGCGCGACGGCACAGAGCACCGCGAAGTGCCGGAGCTTGACGCCCGCGAGGAAGAGGACACCGATGCCGGTGGTCAGGATCACGACGCCCGAGCCGAAATCGGGCTCGAGCAAGAGGAGCAGCGCCGCAAGCGCGAGCACGCCGAGCGGCTTCAGGAAGCCGAGCACGGTCTCGCGGACTTCCTGCTCGCGCCGCACGATGTAGCTGCAGAGGTAGAGGAGCAGGAACACGCGCGCGGCTTCCGATGCCTGGAAGTTGAGGCCCGCGACCCGCAGCCACCGGCGGCTGCCGTTGACGTCGTGACCGATGCCGGGCACCAGCACGAGGACCAGCATCACGAACGCAGTGATCAGGAGCGGTACGCTGAGCCGCTCCCACACCGCAGTCGGCACGCGCACGGCAACGGCGGCACAGGCGGCGCCGACGATGGCGAACAGGAGCTGCCGCTCGAGGAAGAAGAACGGGTCGCCGTCGCGCGCGGCCAGGGTCACCGATGCCGAGGTAACCATCACGAGGCCCAGCAGCAGGAGCGCTGCCGTGATCCCGATGACGACGGGGTCTAGTACCAGACGCGCCCGGCCGGGCATGCGAATTGAGGCGGCGATGGCGCTCATGCCTCGAGCCTCCGTGCAGCGGCCGCGAACACTTCACCGCGCTCGGCGTAGTCACGGAACATGTCGAGGCTCGCGCAGGCGGGCGAAAGGAGCACGAGATCGCCCGGCCGCGCCGTGCGCGCGGCCGCGGCGACTGCGGCATCCATGTCAGTCGCGAACTCGGTGGTGCAGGCACCGGTGAGCGCGCGCGCGAGGGTCTCTCGATCGCGGCCGATGAGCACGGCATGACGAACCTTGCCGCGAAACGCCGCTGCGAGCGGCGCGAAATCCTGGCCCTTGCCGTCGCCGCCCGCGATCATGACGATCGGACCGCCAAGCCCCTCGACCGAGGCGAGCGTCGCCCCGACGTTGGTGCCTTTCGAGTCATCGACGTAGCGCACGCCGCGCCGTTCAGCGACCCACTGGCTGCGATGCGGGAGACCGGCGAAGCGACGCAGCGTCTCGAGCATCGGCTCGAGCGGCAGGCCGACGACGCTCCCGACCGCGAGCGCGGCGAGCGCGTTGGCGGCGTTGTGGCGACCCTGGAGCCGCAGCTCCGCGAGCGGGAGCACGGGCTCGCCCGCGCGCGCGAGCGACACCACGCCCGCGCGCGTCACGAGACCCCAGTCCGCGCCCGCTCGCGTCAGGCTGAAGCCGACGCGCCGCTGGCCGGGGCGCGGCATCGCAGTCACGAGCGGATCGTCGAGATTCACGACCGCGGTGGCAGCGTGCGCGAAGATCCGCGCCTTGGCCGCGGCGTAGTCGGCGAGCGTCGCGTAGCGGTCGAGGTGGTCGGCGGTCAGGTTCAGGACCGCTGCCGCCACGAGTTCGAGCGAGTCGGTCGACTCGAGCTGGAAGCTCGAAAGCTCGAGCACGTAGAGCTCGGGAACGGGCTCCGCCAGAAGGTCGAGTGCCGGTTCGCCGAGGTTGCCGCCGGCGAGCGAGCGCCGACCGGCAGCGCGCGCCATCTCCGCGACCAGGGTCGTCGCGGTGCTCTTGCCGTTCGTGCCCGTGATCGCGACGGCGGGTGCTTCCTTGGCGCCGGCGAAGAGTTCGATGTCGCCCTCTATCGCGATGCCGCGGGCGATCGCCGCCTGGATCAGCGGCTCCGCGCGCGAGACGCCGGGCGAGAGCACGATGCGATCGGTCGAGTTGAGGATCGCAAGATCGAAGCCACCCAGGTGGAGCGGGAAACTTCCGCCGATCTTGGCGAGCGCATCAAGCCCGGGCGGCGCGGTCCGCGAGTCGGTGACGCTGACGGCCTCGCCCTGCGCATGCAGCCAGCGCACCGCCGAGACGCCCGTCTTGCCAAGTCCCACGACCAGGTTGCGGCGCGCGGCCACTAGCGGACCTTCAGGGTGGCGAGCCCTGCCAGCACGAGCACGACGGTGATGATCCAGAAGCGCACGATGACCTTCGGCTCGGCCCAACCCTTGAGCTCGAAGTGGTGGTGGATCGGCGCCATCCGGAAAATGCGCTTGCCGGTCAGCTTGAACGACGCGACCTGCAGGATCACCGACACGGTCTCGAGCACGAACACGCCGCCCATCACAAACAGCACGATTTCCTGGCGGACGACGACGGCAAGCGTGCCGAGCGCGGCGCCGAGCGCGAGCGCGCCGACATCGCCCATGAATACCTGGGCCGGATAGCTGTTGAACCAGAGGAAGCCGAGACCCGCGCCGAACAGCGTGCCGCCGAAGATCAGGCATTCGCCCACCGCCGGCACGTGCGGGATGAGCAGGTAGTTCGCAAAGATCGCGTTGCCCGAGGCGTAGGCAAAGACGCCGAGCGCCCCGCCCACCATCACCGCCGGCACGATCGCGAGCCCGTCGAGGCCGTCGGTGAGGTTGACCGCGTTGCTCGTGCCCACGATCACGAAGTAGCTCAGGATCACGAACGCGGGGCCGCCGAGCGGAATCACCACGCCCTTGAAGAACGGCACGTAGAGGTCGGTGGCCGCAGGCACGGCGGCGCTGAAATAGATCGCGAGCGCCGCGCCAAGTCCCGCAACCGACTGCAGCGCGTACTTCCAGCGCGCCGGCAGTCCCTTGGAGTTGCCGACGACGAGCTTGAGGTTGTCGTCGTAGAAGCCGATCAGCCCGAAGGCGAGCGTGACGCCGCTGACGATCCAGACGTAACGGTTGGA
>CAYNCY010000465.1:0-3476 GCA_964395195.1 uncultured Steroidobacteraceae bacterium | reverse complement strand
GACCGAAGCGCTGAGACCTGCGCTCGCCGGGGTCAATTTCCGCTCGGTCGTGTCCGGGGTGCCGCGGGACCTCAGGATCCTCGAGTCCGGCGTCCCGCTCGACATCGGTGGCGAGCGCTGGGACCCCTACCTCGTGCGGGGCCACACCGACGGGCAGATCGCCTTCCACGCACCCGGTCCTAAGCTCTTGATCTCCGGGGACCAGGTGCTGCCGCGGATCACGAGCAACATCGGCATCTACCCCGAGCGCGAAGACAAGGACCCGATCGCCTCGTTCCTCGGGTCCTTCGACCGGCTGGCGGCGCTCGATCCGGAGCCCCTCGTCCTCCCCTCGCACGGGGAGGTGTTCCGGGGACTCCGGGCACGGCTTGCGGACCTGAGGCATCACCACGCCGAGACGCTCGACACCGTGGTCGGGCTCCTCACGGAGCCGAGCACCGCCCGCGACCTCGCGAGCCGCCTCTTCAAGCGCCCCCTCGACTCGATGAACCTCGTGCTCGCGGTCGGCGAGACCCTCGCCAACCTCGAGCATCTCGCCCGTGCAGGCAGGGCCGAAGCCCTCGAGAGCCCGGGCATGCCGCGCCGCTTCAGGCGCCTCGCCTGAGGCGCACCCCAAGGCCGCCGATGGCGGCCGAGCGGGTGTTATTCTGGCCGACCTATGCGCAGGACCATCGCCGTCACCAACCAGAAGGGTGGTGTCGGTAAAACCACCACCGCCGTCAACCTCGCCGCGTCGCTCGCGGCCACGAAGCGTCGCGTGCTGCTCGTGGACCTCGATCCCCAGGGCAACGCGACCATGGGCTGTGGCATCGACAAGTCGCTGGTGGCGCTGACCTCGTGCGAGGTGCTGCTCGGCGAGCGGCCGGCGGCCGATGCGATCCTCTCGGTCGACCCGGGCGGCTTCGACCTGATCCCGGCGAACCAGGACCTGACGGCCGCGGAGGTGCGGATCCTGACGCTGCTGACGGGCCGCGAGACGAAGTTGAAGCAGGCACTCGCGCCGATTCGCGCGCTCTACGACCTCATCCTCATCGACTGCCCGCCGGCCCTCAACATGCTCACCGTCAACGCGCTCGTCGCGGCGGATTCGGTGCTGATCCCGATGCAGTGCGAGTACTACGCGCTCGAGGGCCTCTCGGCGCTGCTCGCGACCGTCGAGCAGATCAAGGCCAGCATCAACCCCGAGATCCGCATCGAGGGGATCCTGAGGACGATGCACGATCCGCGCAACAACCTCGCCAACGAGGTGAGCGCGCAGCTGATCGAGCACTTCGATGACCGGGTGTTCCGCACGATCATCCCGCGGAACGTGCGGCTCGCCGAGGCGCCGTCCTTCGGGCGGCCCGCGCTTTATCACGACAAGGAATCCCGCGGCGCGCTCGCCTACCTCGCCCTCGCCGGTGAAATGATCCGCCGCGACGAGGAGCCCGCGACGGCGCTCGCAGAGGATCCGGAGGCCGAGCAATGAGCATGAAGAAGCCTGCCCTGGGTCGCGGGCTCGGGGCATTGCTCGGCGAGGCGACCGCCCGCCAGGTGGCCGCGAGCGCGGCTGCCGCGAGCGCGCAGACGACGGCGCCGGGCGATGAATTGCTGCGGTTGCCGCTCGATTTGCTGCAGCGGGGCAAGTACCAGCCGCGCCTCGACATGCGCCCCGAATCGCTCACCGAGCTCGCGGCCTCGATCAAGGCGCAGGGCATCGTCCAGCCGATCGTGGTGCGACCGGTCGGCACGCCGCTCCCGGGCGCCTCGCAGCGCTACGAGATCATTGCCGGCGAGCGGCGCTGGCGTGCTGCGCAGCAAGCGGGGCTTGCCGAGATCCCGGCCATCGTGCGGCGCGTGCCCGACGAAGCCGCCGTCGCGATGGCGCTCATCGAGAACATCCAGCGCGAGAACCTGAACCCCCTCGAGGAGGCCCGCGCGCTCGAGCGGCTGGTGGCGGAGTTCGACCTCACCCACCAGGCGGCGGCCGAGGCGGTCGGTCGCTCCCGCGTCGCGGTCACGAACCTCTTGCGACTCCTCGAGCTCGCCGACGAGGTCAAGACGCTGGTTGCCGAGCGGCGCATCGAGATGGGCCATGCCCGCGCGCTCCTCGGCCTCGGCAACCGGCGCCAGCAGGCGGAGGTCGCGGCCCTGGTCGCCAAGAAGGAGCTCTCGGTCCGCGAGACCGAGGCCCTCGTCAGGAAGCTCCTCGCCCCGGCGGGTGGGCGGGCAGCGGAGGCCCCCGGCACCAATGCGGACGTCCGGCGCCTCGAGGCCGAGCTTGGCGAGAAGCTCGGCGCCAAGGTCAGCTTCAAGCAGCAGGCCGGGGGGCGCGGGCAGCTGATCATCAGCTACTCGAGCCTGGATGAACTCGACGGGATCCTCGCCCACATTCAGTAATCGCGCGCCTCCTGAAAATGTAAACAACGGCCGGTACTTAAGCGGCCAAAAAGATCGCGCGCGCGTTGTTGAAGCACTGCAAAAAGGCCCCTATAATGCGCGCGCTTTGCGGCCGGGTAGCTGCCAGCGTCCGGCGGGATGAATACGAGCACGCCACGGTCTCGGTTTAACCCGGACGTGGCTTTTTTGTGGCCGACGGTCGGCAAGGCGGGGGCAAGAATGCGCGCTGACGCTGCCGGGAGCCGGTACCTGACGCGCGCCGGTGCCGAACGACGCGCAGCGTTGCGGGTGGTCGGGGTGCAGGCGCTGATCGCGCTCGGCCTCGCCGGACTCGCGGCACTCGCCGGGGGAAAGATGGCGGCGATCTCGGCCCTCGTGGGCGGAGCGGTCGCCGTGGTGGCGACGCTCTTCTTCGTCTTCGCGCTGTTCCGGCATCCGGACGGCACGCCGGCGGGACGCGTCGCTTGGGGATTCTTCTTGGGCCAGGGGCTCAAGGTCGCGGTGACGATTGGCCTCTTATATGTGGCCTTTCGCGTTCGCGGGGTGGTGCCGGCTGCACTGCTCGCGGGCTACGCAGCGACCTACATGGCCTACTGGTTCATGCCGCGCGGCCCTGCGTCGCGCTGGCGTTGACTGATAGCGGGTGGCGGCACTTGGACACTGGAACGAGCGGATACCAAAGCTGATGGCCGGGCCCTCTACCACCGAATACATCCCGCATCACCTCGAGCACCTGCGCTACGACCTCGCGAATCGCGAGTGGGTGCACGGCACTCAGGGAATCATCAACTTTGACCTGATCAACGTTGATTCCCTGTTTATGGCCGCCATTATCGGAGTGGTGTTCGCGACGATCTTCCGGATCGCCGCGCGCAAGGCGACGTCGGGAGTTCCGGGCAAGTTCCAGGCCTTCATCGAGCTCGTGGTCGAGTTCATCGACGACCGGGTTGCCGAGGTGTTCCACGGCGACCGGCATTTCCTGGGGCCGCTCGCGCTCACGATTTTCTGCTGGGTCGTGCTGATGAACACGATGGACCTGCTGCCGCTCGATATCCCCGGCATCGTCGCCGCGGCTGCCGGCCATGGTCACTGGCGCG
>CAYNCY010000464.1:0-3480 GCA_964395195.1 uncultured Steroidobacteraceae bacterium | reverse complement strand
GACGACGGGCGCTGGCTCGTGCTGACCGTGACCGAAGGCTTCGCGACCAACGCGATCCACTACCTCGACCTCGCCCAGCCCGGCAGCGCTCCGGTGCGGCTCTTTGACCGCTGGGACGGCCGCTATTCGTTCCTCGGCAACGACGGCCCCGAGTTCTATTTCCTTTCGACCGCGGGCGCGCCGCGCGGTCGCGTGATCGCCGTCAATCTCGCGCGACCCGCCGAGGAACGCATCGTCATCCCCGAGTCCGAGGAGAGCATCGAGGACGCGCACTACGTCGGCGGGCGCCTCGTGCTGTCGTTCCTGACCGATGCGCACACGCACGTGCGCTTGTACCGGCCGGACGGCCGGCCGAGCGGCGAGCTCGCGCTCCCGGGGCTCGGCCAGGT
Source organism: uncultured Steroidobacteraceae bacterium (assembly GCA_964395195.1). Taxonomy (GTDB): domain Bacteria; phylum Pseudomonadota; class Gammaproteobacteria; order Steroidobacterales; family Steroidobacteraceae; genus CAIKZZ01. Next base: position 3,091 of record CAYNCY010000464.1, on the reverse strand, counting down.
CACCGGCTTCGCCGGGCACGCGGACGACGCCGAGACCTTCTACGCCTACACCGACTACCTGACGCCGTGGACGATCTACCGCTACCGGCCGACGACCAACGAAAGCGCGCTCTTCCGCCGCCCGAGCGTCGCGCTGGATCCCGCCGTCTACCTCACCGAGCAGGTGTTCTACCGCTCCAAGGACGGCACGCGGGTACCAATGTTCGTCACCCGCCGCCGCGACATGCCGCGCGACGGCGCCCAGCCGACGCTCCTCTACGGCTACGGCGGCTTCGACATCCCGCAACTGCCGATCTTCAGCGTGCCCGTGTCGGCCTGGCTCGACAGCGGCGGCGTGTTCGCGGTCGCAAACCTGCGCGGCGGCAGCGAGTACGGCGAGGCCTGGCACGCCGCCGGCACCAAGACGCACAAGCAGAACGTGTTCGATGACTTCATCGCCGCGGCGGAGTGGCTGATCGCGAATGGCATCACCTCGCCCCGGCACCTCGCGATCCAGGGCCGCAGCAACGGCGGGCTCCTGATCGGCGCGACCGAGATCCAGCGCCCCGACCTCTTCGCCGCGGCGCTCCCCGTCGTCGGCGTCCTCGACATGCTCCGCTACGACACCGCGAGCGCGAATGCGCGCCAGTGGTCGAGCGACTACGGCCTCGCTTCGGACGCCGATGAGTTCAAGGCGCTCGCCGCCTACTCGCCGGTGCAGAACGTACGCGCGGGCGTCTGCTACCCGCCGACCCTGATCACGACTGCCGATCACGACGATCGCGTCGCACCCTGGCACAGCTTCAAGTTCGCGGCTGCGCTCCAGTCCGCGCAGCCGCACGCGCACTGCCCGAACCCGGTGCTCTTGCGCGTCGAGTCGCGCGCGGGTCACGGCGCCGGCAAGCCCACCTGGATGCAGATCGAGGACTTCGCGGACCAGTGGTCCTTCGCCGCCGAGAACGTGGGCCTCCACGTCGCGCCGCCGTGAAACGCCCGACCTACCTCGAGCTCGGCCGGCGCACCGCCTTCGGCCGGCCGCTCAAGAAGCCGGTCGGCCCCGTGGCGCCGCCGCCAGACCCCGCGTCCGTCGCCGACTTCGACCTGGGCACGTGGCGCGTGCGTCCCTCGCTCGCGCGCATGACGCGCGCGGATCGCATCGTTGCGCTCGACCCGTCGACGCTGCTGACACTGCTGATCCTCGCCGAGCGCCCCGACGGCGGCATCAACCGCGACGTGCTCGCCGCGCGGATCTACGGCGGCGGCGAGGCGCGCGACCACGAGCCGAAGCTGCGGCGCGTGCTCGGGCTCCTCAGGCGCGTGTTCTCCGAGGACGGGTCCGTGCGCATCGTCAACGCGCCCGGGGACTCCTACCTCCTCGAAATCGGCGCGCCGGTCGAAGGCCGCCGCCTCAAGGCCAGCGACACCCACGTGCTCAAGGACGATCCCGGCGGCATCGAGGCGTGGACGTCCCGCAAGCGCAAGCGCTGGCTCGCGATCGGCCTCACGACGGTCGTGGTCGGCGGCCTCGCGGCGGGCTTGGTCGCGCTCATCGAACGCGGGCACGGCGTCGTGTTCGGGGTCGTCACGCGCGTCACGACGCTCGCGGGCGAACCCGGCGAGAAGACGAGCCCGAGTTTCTCGCCCGATGGCCGCCAGACCGTTTACAGCTGGCGCCTCGCGGATGGCAGCGGCACGCACCTCGTGCTCCGGCCGACCGCCGGTGGCAGCTGGCGGCCACTCACGGTCGGCGCTGGCCGCGACGTGCACCCGGCGTGGTCGCCGGCAGGCGCAGAGATCGCCTTCGAGCGCCTCACCGACGCCGCGTGCTCCGTGTTCGTGATCGCGCCCGATGGCAGCAACGAGAAGCGGGTTGGCGACTGCGACTTCGGTGTGACGGGCGCGCTCACCTGGACGCCGGACGGCCACTCGATCATCTACTCGCACCGCACGGCCGAGAGCCTGTCGCGCCAGCTCGTCACGCTCACCGTCGCGACGGGCGCCATGAGCGCTGTCACGAGCCCCGTGGTCGGCATGCCGGGCGACATGCAACCGGTGCTCGCGCCAACCGGGCGGCGACTCGTGTTCGTGCGCGCGCGCGCGACCGGCGTCGAGGACCTTTCGCTCCTCGACCTCGGCACCGTTGCGGTCGAGCGCTTCACCCGCGACCGCCGGCCGCTTGCCGGCGCCGCCTTCGAGGCCGGCACGCAGTCGATCATCTACTCATCGCCGCGCGGCGGGCGCTATGCGCTCTGGCGCGTGCGCCTGAGTCGCAGCACCCCCGAGCTCGTGCTCGAGTCTCCCTTTGCGCTCCGCCAGCCCACGATCTCGAACGACGGCCGCTCGCTCGGCTTCGAGGAGTGGCACTACGCGACGCGCCTCGAGCGCATCGCGACGACGGGCGGCGCGGCGGCCCCCGCAGGCGCGGTGCCGACGACCCTCGAGCGCCATCCGCAACTGTCGCCGGACGGCCGCTCGCTCGCCTACGTCTCGAACGAGGGCGGCCACGACCAGATCTGGCTCGCGCCGGCCGCGGGCGGCGCCGCGCGCGCGCTGACGAAGAGCGAGCTCGACTACCTCGAGACGCCGCGCTTCTCCCCCGACGGCAAGCTCGTCGTGTTCGCGGGCTCCCGCCAGGGCCGCTTCGAGATCTGGACGGTGGCGATCGCCGACGGGCGGATGACACGGATCGTCGACGATGGCTTCGCTCGCGCACCGAGCTTCTCGCACGACAGCAAGTGGCTCTATTTCGCGAGCCAGCGCTCCGGCAGCTGGCAGGTGTGGCGGCGCGCGTTCCCGGATGGCGAGACGACGGAGATGCTGACGACCGAGGGCGGCCTCGCCGCGCTCGAATCGACGGGCGGCGACGCGCTTTACTACGTGCGCCCGGATCGGCCCGGACTCTGGCTGCGCAACACCTCGCCCGGCGGCGATGAGACGCTGGTCACCGGCAAGTTGTCACCCGCCGACTGGGCGAACTGGGCGGTGACCGAGCAGGCGATCTGGTTCGTGCGGCGGCCGGATGTCGGTCCCGTCACGCTCTCGAACTACTCGATCGAGAATCACCTGGTCGAGGATCTCAAGCCGCTCCCGGAACTCCTCGACGACTCCGGGC
>CAYNCY010000463.1:0-3483 GCA_964395195.1 uncultured Steroidobacteraceae bacterium | reverse complement strand
TGGCCGCTCGCGTTCGCATCGAGCCTCGCGATGACATCGCCGAGCGTCGCGACCGCCGCGGCCGCGAGCAGGAGCGCGCGCGGGGAGGCGTGATTGCCCGCCAGCGCCGTGGCGCTCGCGACGTGCCTGAAGCTGCGCACGAACGGCGGCGCGAGACGCACGGGCGGCGCTTCGCTCGCGCAGCGCGCGCCGCGTGCGGCACCGGCGTCGTCGGCCGGATCGTTGATGAACGTCTGCACGATGTCCGCGCCGCACGGCGCGCGCGCGTGCGGCAGCGCGTTCACGTGAAAGCCGTTCGCGACGATCACGTGGCGCGCGTGCGGGAACTGCGCGGCCGCGGCGGCGGCATCCGCCATCGGCGTGATGTTGTCGAGCTCGCCCGAGAGCACCAGCACGGGGAGCGGCGGGAAGACGGTGTCCTTCGGCACGATCTCGCCCGGCGGGTGGGCGGCGTCCGGGCTCGGCCAGGTCACGCACTGCTCGATGAACGTGTAGTCGAGCGGCATGCCCCGGTACTCATCGATCGTGAACGGCGCGTAGGTGTCGGGTTGCTCGGCGCGGCGCCTGGCGAGCGCGCGGTCGCGCGCGAGGCGCCTCTGCTCCGGAGGCAGGCGCATGTCGAAGATCTGCGGCGCGTCCTGGCACATGACCGCCGCGGCGAGTCCTTCGCTCATCTCCTTCGGGTCGTGCGTCGGGTCGCGGGAGTCGGTCGATGACACGGCCTCCGCCATCAGCCGCAGGAGCGGGAGGCGATCGCCGGCGACGAACGCCTGGGCGGCGGCATCCGTCTCGCGGATCGTCGCGTAGGCCGGCGCCGAGCCGAACATCACCGTCGCAAGCGCGCCCGCGTTCGCGGTGAACGCCTGAACCTTGCCGTCGGCATCGGTCGCGCTCGCGTGGAAGGGGCGGGCCCTCAGCTCCTTGAGCGCCGGGACGATGTGCTCGATCGAGGAGCCGGGCGTCGCCCGACATTCGGGCGAGCGCTCGCAGGCGCGATCGAACTTGTTGCGCATCGCGGGCGCGTAGTTCGGGGCCCACGCGAATCCTTCGCCGACGATCGGGTAGGCGCCGTCGAGCGTGAGCGTCCGCAGGTGATCGGCGTGCCGTACCGCGAACGTCTGGGCGAAGAACGTCCCGTAGGAGTCCCCGTACAGGTCGACGGGGCCCGCCCCGAGCGCGTCCAGCACCGCGGCGAGGTCATCGGCCGCGTAGGCGGTGCTGTAGAAGGGAGCGCTCGCGCCGAGCTGCCGCCCGCAGGCGCCGAGCGCGGCGAGGGTGAGCGCGGGATCGTTCTGCAGGCGCGGGCAGTCGATGGCACCCGAGTGGCCCGTGCCGCGGTAGTCCATCAGGACCACGTCCTTGGGACCCCGCAGCGGCTCGAAGAGTGCGAGGTAGCTCGACCGCGAGCCCGTGGTCGGAAAGCCAGGGCCGCCTTCGCTTGCGACGAGCGTCCCCGTCGAGGGGCCGGTGCCCGTGTGCGGGTAGAACTCGAAATAGACCGGAGTCGTGCCTTTCACGACGCCGGCGGCATCGAGCGGACGGTCGAGCGTCCCGCAGAAGGCTCCCAGCTTGCCGCACGCGGTCAGGGTGAGCGTGCCGACCGCGCGCGTCTCCGCGGGCGGCGCGGGCGGCGCGGGCGGTGCGACGGCGCGGGCCGAGGCGAAGGTGACGAGGGCGAGCGCGCCCGCGAGGAGTCGTGTCCACCGGGTCGTCATGGCCGCGAGAGGCATCTCGATTTCCCCCGAAGGTCGCGAAGCTCTATTCTGGTTAAGATCGTCGGCCACCGCCAGACGCACGCTTCCTTGGAGTTCACATGCCTAAGTTGGGGACGTTCTGCATTGCGGCGCTCGCCGCCCTATTCCTGTCCGTGCCAGCCATGGCCGGCAAGACCAAGAACGTGATCCTCGTGATCTCGGACGGCGTGCGCTGGCAGGAGGTCTTCACGGGGGCCGATCCGACGCTCCTCAACGACAAGGCCGGCGGCAGCTGGACCCCGGTGCCGGAGTTGAAGCAGCGCTTCTGGAGTGACGACGTCGAGGCGCGCCGGAAGCTCCTCTTCCCGTTCCTCTGGGGCACCATCGGCACCGAGGGGCAGATCTTCGGCAACCAGCACGCGGGCAGCATCGCGCGCGTCACGAACCCGATGTGGTTCTCGTACCCGGGCTACAACGAGATGTCGAGCGGCGTCGCCGATCCCAGGATCAACTCGAACGAGTTCGGCCCGAACCCGAACATCACGGTGTTCGAGTGGCTGAACACGCTCCCCGAGTTCAAGGGCCAGGTCGAGATCTTCGGCACCTGGCAGGCCTTCGCCGACATCTTCAACGAGAAGCGCAGTCACCTGCCGATCCGCGCCGGCGCGACGCTGGTGGACAAGTCGGACACGAGCCCGCGCGGTCAGCTGATGACCGAGCTCTACGAGACGACGACCCGTCTCGAGGGTGCCGATCCCTTCGACTCGTTCCTGCACGTTGCGCTCCGGGACCACCTGAAGTCGCACCATCCGCGCGTACTGTTCGTCGGCTACGGCGACACGGACACCTGGCAGCACGTCGGCCGGTACGATGCGTTCCTCGAGACCGCCCACAACTTCGATGCGTTCCTCGGCGACCTGTGGAACCAGATCCAGTCGATCCCCGAGTACAAGGGCACGACCACGCTGATCGTTTCGGCCGACCACGGCCGCGGCGGCGGGCTCACCGAGTGGAAGGAGCACGGCGTCGAGGAGAAGGGCTCGAACAACATCTGGATCGCCGTCATCGGCCCGGACACCCCCGCGCTCGGTGAGAGGAAGCACATCGCGCCCGTCACCCAGTCGCAGATCGCCGCGACCATCGCGGACCTCGTGGGGCAGGATTTCAGGGCCTACAAGCCGCAGGCGGCCGCCTCGCTCGTGCCCGCGTTCGCCGCACCTGCGGCGAAGTAACGCGCCGTCCGGGATTGCGCGCGAGCCGCCGAGCGACGCATCGGATCCATGGCCGAGATCTTCATCTCCTATGCCCGTGCTACGGTCGATCGCGCCGAGCAGATTGCGGCAGCCCTGCGTGGTCTTGGCTATGGCGTGTGGCGCGATGACGAATTGCCGGCGCACCGCGCCTACGGCGAGGTCATAGAAGAGCGACTCCGCGCCGCGAAAGTGGTCGTCGTGATCTGGTCGGAACCGGCCGTGAAGTCGCAATGGGTCCGGGCCGAGGCTGATCTTGCGCGCGAGGCCGGGACGCTGGTCCAACTCAGGATTGACGGGACGCCGTTACCGCTGCCGTTCAACCAGATCCAGTGCGCGGACCTGACCGATTGGTCGGGCAACACGGACGCTCCCGGTTGGCGCAAGGTCGCGGCCAGTCTCCAGGAACTCCTCGCCGGCGCAAGCCCGTCGGTGCCGGCGAGCGAGGCGGCAGCGCCCGCGCGCCCCCAGGAACCCACGAAGCCCTCGCTCGCCGTGCTTCCCTTTGCCAACCTCTCCGGCGAAGCCGATCAGGAGTA
>CAYNCY010000462.1:0-3496 GCA_964395195.1 uncultured Steroidobacteraceae bacterium | reverse complement strand
CATTGACGTCGGCGCCGGCGCCGAGCGCCTCGCGCACGGCCGCGTCGTCACCGTCGTCCGCGGCGATCATCAGCGGCGTCCAGCCCGCGAACAGGTCGTCCGCGCGCGCGGCGCGCGCGACGAGGACGCGCGCGGTCCCGGTGGCGCCACGCGCGCGCAGCAGTTGCGCGATGCCGCGCGCTCCCGGCGCGTCGCCCGAGCGCTGCGCCAGGTCGAGCGCCGAGAGCCCCTGGGCATTGCGGGCCTGCACATCGGCGCCGTGCGCGAGGAGCGCTTCCACGGCCTCGCGGCTACCGGCCGCCACCGCGAGCATCAGCGCCGTGCCACCGCGCGAATCGACCGCATTGGCATCGGCATGCGCCGCGAGCAGCGCGGCAATGACCGGGGCGCTGCCGCGCCGCGCGGCCAGGTGCAGCGGCGTGTCGCCGGCCGCGTCGCGGGCATCGACCGCGGCGCCGTGCGCGAGCAGCACGCGCGCCGCCTCCGGCTGCTTGCCGTCCGCGGCCTCGTGCAGGGCGCTGCGCCGGTCGGCGCCAACGGAGCCCGCGGGTACCGTGTTGAGCAGCGTCGTCAGCGCCGCGACGTCGCCATCCCGCGCCGCGCGCTTGAGCAGCGTCAGCGGATCGGCGTTGGCGGCCGCCGCCTGCGCCGGTCCCACGGCCTTGACGGCATAGCCTGCCGCGCTCGCCACGGCGCGCCACTCGGCGGCGCTGCGGCCGGTGTTCGCGCAGACGCCGGAGTCGACACTGGCGGCGAGCGCGTAGGCCGCCTTGGCGTGCGACTGCGTCGCCGCGGCGACGAGCAGCCGGCAGCCGTCGGCCGGCGACGGCGGCAGGCCGATGTCATTGTTCCGCGGCAGGTAGAGGATGCCGAGCTGGTAGGCGGCCTCGGCGCTGCCGCCCTCGGCCAGCGGCTTCAACAGCTGCGCGGCACGTTCGAATTGGTGCCGCCGCAGCGCGTCCCGCGCGGGCTCGAGGTCGTTCGACGGTGCCGGGGGCGCTGCCAGCAGCAGCGCCGCTGCGAGGGCGACGCTCAAGCCGTGCCCCACTTGGTGACGACGTCGATGCCGATGCCCCGCAGGAAATCCGTCGGCAGGACGCCGCCCGCGTTGACGATGACGGCGTCGTTCGAGATGTGCATGCCGCGGCCCTGACGGACAATCGCGACCCGCTCCTCGGTGATCGCCTTGACCTCGGACTGCAGCAGGAGCTGCAGCCGGCCGGCCTCGATGGCCGCGTCGACGCGCTGGCGATTGCGGACCTTGGCACGCTGGAACGCCTCGCCCCGGTAGGACAGCGTGACGGCGGCCGACGCCTCGGCGAGGCTCGCCGCCGCTTCCAGCGCGCTGTCGCCGCCACCGACGACCAGTACGCGCTGTCCGGCGTACTGCTCGGCCTCGATCAGCCGATAGGTCACCTTGGAAAGGTCCTCGCCGGGTATGCCGAGCTTGCGCGGCGTGCCGCGCCGACCGACCGACAGCAGCACGGACGCGGCGCGGTACTCGCCGCGCGTCGAGCGCACGATGAACCCGGCGCCGTCGCGCTCGACGGCCAGGACCTGCTCGCTGCAGTTGATCTCGAGGCCGGTGCGCCGCTGCGCCTCCTGCCAGAACTCCAGCAGCTCCTCCTTGCTCGTCAGGCTCAGCTTGAACGAGCCGACCAGCGGCAGGGTCGCGGGCTGCGTCATGACGATCTTGCCGCGCGGATACTGGAACACGCAGCCGCCCAGGGATTCCTGTTCGATCGTCTTGAACCGGAGCTTCGCCTGGAGCGCCGCGAGCGAGGCCGAGAATCCCGCGGGACCCGCGCCGACGATCACGAGGTCAAGCATCCCGGCGCGCGCGCGCGGTCGCCGCGCGACGATCTGCGCGACCGCCTGCCGTCCCTGCTCGATGGCATTGCGGATCAGGCCCATGCCACCGAGCTCGCCGGCCACGAACACGCCCGGCACGTTGGTCTCGAACCACGGGGTCACTCGCGGCAGGTCGACGCCGCGCCGTGCCGTGCCAAACACGAGCGTGATCGCGTCGACCGGGCAGGCCGTCCGGCACGCGCCGTGGCCGATGCACGCCGTCGGGGCGACGAGATCCGCCTTGCCATCGATCAGGCCGAGCACGGTGTGCTGGGGCATCTCCGGACAGGCCTTGATGCACGCGCCGCAGCCGATGCACTTTGCATGGTCGACGATCGGGTGCAGGGACACGGGCTCCGTGAGCCCGGCCTCCTTGGCCTCCTCGTGCGCGCCGCGGCTCGCCTTCATCAGGCGATAGCGACGCGTGCCGTACCACGCGAGGCACAGCGCGAGAGGCGCGAGGTAGATTAGATAGTCCATCGATTCCCGAGACCTTCCGGTGACTGCGCCATTGTGTCCATGAAGTGCGTCACGAGAACAGTGTCTCGATTTTGCGCCTGACAATTGGCTTAGAGACCGACCAATCAAAATGCAACTTTGGACGGTTACTGTCGCGATAGTGCGACGGCCTGCGCCCTAGGAATCGACGCGCGTGCTGTCGATACTTCGGCGAGCTACGGCTGATGCGCAGGCCGGATTTCGGTCTGCGCTGCCCAGTGGGACCCGACCACTCCAGGAGTACAGTGTTTCCCCCATCCGCCTTCGCCGCCATCGGCGGTCTTGCGTTCAGCGTCGGCGCGGGCTTTGGCCTGCAACGCGCGCGGCGCGAGCGCGCCGGGTTCCTCGCGATGGTGCTGGCGCCGCTGATCGCGGCGCTCGCGTTCGCGGCGGTCGCGAAGCTGGGTGCCTCGGCGCCGTCGCCGGTCGCCACCGGGCCCGCGCATGCGGCAGCCGACACCGCCGACCCGGGCCGCGACCACCCCGCGGCGGAGCGAGCCGCCGGAACCGGCATCAGTTCCCTGGCGACGGCGACCGCGCCGCGGCGTGACTCGCCGGAAATCGAGGCGCTGCGCAAGCAGGCCGACGACTTGCGGTCCGCCAAGCGCTACGCGGAGGCACGCGACGGATATCGCAAGCTCGTCGAGGCGTCGCCGCACGACGCGGACGCCTGGGCGGACCTCGCCGACTCGAGCGCCGCGGCTGCCGGTGGAGACCTCAGCGCCGGAGCCGACGCGCTCGAGCACGCGCTCGAGCTGGACCCGAACCATCCGAAGGCGCTTTGGCTCGAGGCAAGCCGCGAGCTGCAGGCGAAGCGGTACAGTGCCGCCATCGAGCTGTGGCAGAGGCTCCTCGCCCAGTTGCCGCCGGATTCCAACGATGCGCGCATCGTCAGCGCGAACCTCGAGGAAGCCCGCCAGCTCGCGGGGCGCGCAGGAGCAACCCCATGAACACCGCTGTCGAATCCCTGCCGACCGTCGCGGCACCGTCCAGGCCACGAATCAGCAAAGCGCTGCTCGGGCTGCTGCTGTCGACGCTCGTGCTGCTGTTTGGCTGGATCGCCCCGCTTGATCGCTACCTGACGCCGCGCTCGGGCGCCGGCTATGCGCTCGGCATCATCGGCGGGTCGATGATGCTGGCGCTCATG
>CAYNCY010000461.1:0-3498 GCA_964395195.1 uncultured Steroidobacteraceae bacterium | reverse complement strand
GCGCTCGTCGGCGCGGGCGGGCTTGGCGTACCGGTGGTCCGCGCGCTCAATACCGTGCAGATCGGCATGGGCTTCGAAGCGGGCGTTGCCATCGTGCTCCTCGCCATCATCCTCGACCGCATTACCCGACCAGCCGACCAGACGGGGGCCTCTTGACCGCGACACTCGAGTTTCGGAACGTCGACATCCTCTTCGCGCGCGAGCGCGGACGCCAGGGTGCAGCGCGGATCAAAGCCGCGCTCGAATCGCTCGATGCCGGCCGCAATCGCACCGAGATTGCGAATGAACGCGGCGTCGTCGTCGGCGTCGCCAACGCGAGTCTGACGGTGGATCGCGGGCACATCTCGGTACTCATGGGTCTGTCGGGTTCGGGCAAGTCGACGCTGCTGAGGGCAGCCAACGGCCTCAACCGGGTCACGCGCGGGCATGTCTTGGTCGACGACGGCGGCACGTCCGTCGATGTCGCGACGTGCGATGCGGCGACGCTCAGGCGCCTGCGTCGGGGGCGCATCGCGATGATGTTCCAGCAGTTCGGGCTGCTGCCGTGGCGCACGGTGCGCGATAACGTCGGCTTCGGCCTTGAGCTGCGCGGTGAGCCGGTGGCGGAGCGGCGGCGCGTGGTCGATGAGAAGCTCGAGCTCGTCGGCCTGTCGCAGTGGGCGGACCGGTACGTCAACGAACTCTCCGGCGGCATGCAGCAGCGGGTCGGCCTCGCGCGCGCCTTTGCGACCGACGCTGACATCCTCTTGATGGACGAGCCCTTCTCGGCGCTCGATCCCTTGATCCGCAGCAAGCTGCAGGACGAGCTCGTGGCGCTGCAGGAGCGCGTCAAGAAGACGATCTTGTTCGTCACGCACGACCTCGACGAGGCACTCAAGCTCGGCGATCAGATCACGGTTCTCGAGGGCGGCCGGATCGTGCAGACCGGCACGCCCGAGGACATCGTGCTCCGGCCCGCGGATGCGTACGTCGCCGAGTTCGTCCAGCACATGAACCCGCTCGTGGTGCTGAGCGGTCGGATGGTCATGCGTCACCGGCATGAGCTCGAGCAGATCGACGGTGCCATCTGGCTCGACAGCGCCCGGCAGTATCAGCTGGTGCTCGGGACCCGCGACGAGCCGATCCGCATCGTGCACCGGGGCGCGGCCATCTCGCTGGCCGAGCCCGGCAACGCCCCTCCCGCCGGCATCGCGCTCGTGGACGCGGACACCCCGCTGCGCCGCCTGATCGAGCTGCAACGCGATACGGGACACCTGGTCCTCCTGACCACGGAAGGCGCTTTTTGCGGGATCTGCGGGCCGGATGAGGTTATTGACGCGCTCGCCGGCCGCCATGGCGCGCCGGGGCAAGTCGATGCCGCAAACTGATCAGCCGGGCTGGCGTCGCGTGACCATACTGCGGGCATCCGCGCAGGAGACCGATTCATGAGCGACGACCAGCAAGCGCATTCAGCGCGCCGCGCCCGCCCGAGCGGACGCGAAGCCAAGCGCGTCGCACGCGCCGCCCGCGCCGCGGCGTCCGTCCCGTACATCACGCGCTCGATCCCCTGTTACGAGGTCCTGAGCCAGGAAGGGCTCGAGATCATCGAGCGCAACGCCGACACGATCCTCGAGGAGGTCGGCATCGAGTTCCGCCAGGACCCGGAGTCGCTCGAGATCTGGAAAGAGGCAGGCGCCGACGTCGATGGCGAGCGCGTGCGCTTCCCGCGCGGCATGTGCCGCGCGCTGATCCAGAAATCCGCGCCGCGCGAGTTCACGCAGCATGCCCGCAACCCCGCGCGCAGCGTCGTCATTGGTGGCAAGAACACCGTGTTCGCGCCCGCCTACGGCTCGCCGTTCGTCCGCAACCTCGATGAGGGCCGACGCTACGCGCGCATTGACGACTTCCGGAACTTCGTCAAGCTCGCCTACATGTCGAACTCGCTGCACCACTCGGGCGGCACGATCTGCGAGCCGGTCGACTTGCCCGTGAACAAGCGGCACTTCGACATGGTGTACAGCCACATCAAGTACAGCGACAAAGCCTTCATGGGCTCGGTCACGCAGCCCGAACGGGCCACGGACAGCGTCGAGATGGCGAAGATCGCCTTCGGCGGCGACGTGACCGATCCGGTGACGGGCCGTCCGAAGACCATGTTGATCAACCTGATCAATGCCAACTCGCCGATGACCTTCGATGCGACGATGCTCGGCGCGCTCAAGGTATACGCGCGCGCGAACCAGGCAACGATCGTGACGCCCTTCATCCTTGCAGGCGCCATGTCGCCGGTGACGGTGGCCGGCACCGCGGCGCAAACGCTCGCCGAGGCGCTCTCCGGCATGGCGCTGACGCAGCTCCTCAATCCCGGCGCGCCGGTGGTGCTTGGCAGCTTCGCCTCGTCGATCTCGATGCAGTCGGGCGCACCGACCTTCGGGACGCCGGAACCTGCGCTCGTGCTCTATGCCATGGCGGCCCTGGCGCGCCGGCTCGGCGTGCCCTTCCGCTCGGGCGGAAGCCTCTGCGCTTCGAAGGTCCCGGACGCCCAGGCCGCGTTCGAGTCGGCGCAGACGCTGCTGCCGACCTCGCTCGCGGGCGTCAATTTCGTGCTGCACACGGCCGGCTGGCTCGAGGGCGGCCTCGCGATGGGCTACGAGAAGTTCGTGATGGACGCCGACCAGGCGGGAATGATGCACACGCTCCTCGCGGGCGTAGACCTCTCGGAGAACGGCCAGGCCATGGACGCCATCCGCGAAGTCGGTCCGGGCAAGCATTTCCTCGGCTGCAGCCACACGCAGGCGAACTTCGAGAACGCCTTCTACCGCTCGCCACTCGCCGACAACAACAGCGTCGAGCAGTGGGAGGCGGACGGCTCCCAGGACATGGGGCAGCGCGCGAACGCGTACTGGAAGAAGCAGCTGGCCGAGTACGAGCCGCCGCCGCTCGATCCCGCCATCGACGAGGCGCTCAACGATTACATGAACCGCCGCAAGTCCTCGTTCGCCGACTCGAACGTCTAGGCGCCCGGCGCCGATTCGCGCCAGATGATCGGGAACAGCGGGTGATCGAGCGGCGCCCCGGCGGGTAGCTGCTCGCGCAGTCCCGGAAACTCGGGCGAGGTCACCCACTGGCGCGGCGCGTGACGGATGTCATCGCCGATGGTCCTCACCGAGAAGACCCGGCGCCGCCGGCCGGGCTCGACACCGCCCGAGGCGTGCAGCGCCAGCATGTGAAAGGCGATCACATCGCCCGGCTCCACCGCCCAGCCAAGGATCGGAAAGTCGGCGCGGCGGGCCTCGATATCCGGCAGCTCCGTGAGGCTGCCGTCGGGGAACCACTTCGCTTCGTTGCTGAGGAACGTGCGCGGCATCAGCCACGGGCCCAGGTGCGACCCCGCGACAAACTCGAGCGTCGCGGCGCGACTGACCGCATCCACGGGAATCCAGAAGCTGCAGCTCATCCGGCCGTCGATGTTGTAGTACGGCTGGTCCTGGTGCCACGGCGTATTCTGCCGCGTGCCAG
>CAYNCY010000460.1:0-3507 GCA_964395195.1 uncultured Steroidobacteraceae bacterium | reverse complement strand
ATGGCGAGGCGCGCCGCGCGCGTCGCCTGCGCCGCGAGGATCGCCTGCGCCCCTTCGGCGGTCTCCCGGTCGCGCGCCATCAGGCGGGATTTCTGTACCTCGGCCGGGCAGTCGACCACGAGCACCCGGTCGACGCGCTCGCGGCCGCCCGTCTCGGCGAGGAGCGGGATCGCGACGATCACGTACGGTGCTGCAATCCGCTCGAGCGCCGCCGCGAGCGCGGTCCGGATCGCCGGATGCAGGATTGATTCGAGCCGGCGCCGCTCCTCGGGATCGGCGAAGACGCGTGTGCGCAGCGCGCGCCGGTCGAGCGTGCCCTCGGCGGTGAGGATGTCGGGTCCGAAGGCCGCGACCACGGCCGCGAGGCCGGGCGTGCCGGGCTCGACCACCTCGCGCGCCAGCTGGTCGGTGTCGAGGACGGGAACGCCCCGCCGCGCAAAGGCCTCCGCGACCGCGGTCTTGCCGCTCGCGATGCCGCCCGTCAGACCTACGCGGAGCACGCGAGGGTGTCCGTGCGTCTCAGCGGCCGAACGACCACCACGGCGCGACCAGCGTCGGGGCCCACATCATCACGAGCCAGCCGGCGGTGGCAATGAACGGCCCGAACGGCAGCGGCACGTCGCGCTCGTGGCGGCGGACGACGATGAGCGCAATGCCGATCACGGCCCCGGTCCCGGCGGAGAAGAGGATCACGGGCAGCAGCATCTGCCAGCCGAGCCACGCGCCGAGCGCGGCCAGGAGCTTGAAGTCGCCGTGGCCCATGCCGATCTTGCCCGTCGCGAGCCGGTAGCCCTGGTAGATGCTCCAGAAGCTCAGGTAGCCGAAGGCGGCACCGAGGACCGCACTCTTGAGGTCGACCGGGAAGGGCGCCGCGCCACGGCCGAGGAACGCCGCGGCGAGGAGACCCGCCCACAGGAGCGGCAGCGTCAGGCTGTCGGGCAGCATCTGCGTGTCGAGGTCGATGCCGGTCATCGCGATCAGGGACCAGGTGATCGGGAGCGCGAGGCACGCCTCCCAGCCCCAGCCGAAGTGCCAGGCCACGAGCGCCGAGACGAGTCCGGTCGCGAGCTCCACGATCGGGTAGCGCGCCGAGATCCGCGCGCGGCAGCCCGCACAGCGACCCTTGAGCACGAGCCAGCTCACGAGCGGGATGTTTTCCAGCGCGCCGATGGGACGGCCGCACTTGGGGCAGGCCGAGCGCGGCGTCACGAGGTTATACGCGGGCTCGGCTGGCGGGGGCGCGGCGGGCTCCGCGGCGGGTGAGTCTCCCGCCAGGAAGTCGGCGCACTCGGCGCGCCACTCGCGCTCCATCATCTTCGGCAGGCGATGGATGACGACGTTGAGGAAGCTGCCGACCAGGAGGCCGAACAGCCCCGCAGCGAGCGCGAAGAGCGCCGGCTCCGCGCGCAGGATCGCGAGCAGCTCCATGGTGCCGGGCGCGCTAGCGAACTTGCGCGCGCGTCAGACGACCGAACCGAGCTTGAAGATCGGCAGGTACATCGCGATCACGAGGCCGCCGACGAGGACGCCCAGGATCGCCATGATCAGGGGCTCGAGCAGGCTCGACATCGCATCGACGGCCGAGTCGACCTCGAGCTCGTAGAAGTCGGCGACCTTGCTCGCCATCTGATCGAGCGAGCCCGATTCCTCGCCGACCGCGATCATCTGGTTGACCATGTTCGGAAAGAGGCCGGTGTTCTCCATCGCGCGCTGCAGGCGCTGGCCGGTCGCGACCTCATCGCGCATCCGGAGCACGCCCGTCTCGAACACGATGTTGCCGGTCGCGCCCGCGACCGACTGCAGCGCCTCGACGAGCGGCACGCCCGCCGCGAAGGTCGTCGCGAGCGTGCGCGCGTAGCGCGCGATCGCCGCCTTCACGAGGATGGGCCCCACGATCGGCGCCTTCAGCATGCCGCGGTCGATGGCGACGCGCATCGCGCGCGAGCGCTTGTGGAAGTAGAGGAACGCGTACACGCCGCCACCGGCGATCGCCGCCAACAGCCAGCCCTTGGTCTGCACGAATTTCGACATGCCGATGACCATCTGCGTGAACGCCGGCAGGTCGGCGCCGAAGCCCTTGAACAGGCTCTCGAACTGCGGGATCACGAAGATCAGCAGGATGACGGTCACGATCACGGCGACCGCGAGCACGGCGGTCGGGTAGAAGAGCGCCTTCTTGATCTTCTTCTTGATCGCCTCGGTCTTTTCCTTGTACGTCGCGATCTTGTCGAGCAGGCTCTCGAGCGCGCCGGCCTGCTCGCCCGCCTCCACGAGATTGACCGACAGGTCGTCGAAGTAAAGCGGGTGTTTCTTCAGCGATTCGTGCAGCGTCGTGCCGCTCTCGATCTGGCTCTTGATGTCGAGAATCAGCTTCTGCATCGACGGCTTTTCGTGGCCGGTGCCGACGATTTCGAAGGACTGCACCATCGGGATGCCCGCGGTCAGCATGGTGGCGAGCTGGCGGAAGAAGATCGCGATGTCGCCGGGTGTCGGCTTCGCGCCCGAGCGGAAGGCGTTGCTCTGCTTCTTGACGCGGGTGGCGAGTACGCCCTGGCGGCGCAGGTCCGCGCGCAGCGACGCTTCGGTCGCAGCCAGGCTCTTGCCGGTGACCCGGTTGCCCTTGCGGTCCTTGCCCTCCCAGATGAAGGAGGTTTCTTTCGCGATGGTCGCTTGTGCCATGTCTCTCGACTCCCTGGATCGTCAGCGGCGTTCGGTCACTCGATCGTGACGCTGTTGACTTCTTCGAGGCTCGTCAGCCCGTCTTTGACCTTGCTCAGACCCGACGTGCGCAGGTCCCAGACCTGTTCTTTCTTCGCCTGGTCGTTGATCGTGATGGCGTTGCCGCCTTCCATGATGATTCGGCCGATCGTCTCGGTGACCGGCATCACCTGGTAGATGCCCACGCGTCCCTTGTAGCCGTCGGTGCAGTTGCCACAGCCCTTCGGGCCGTACAGCTTGATGCCCGCGGCGACGTCCTCGGGCCGGAAGCCTTCCTTGAGCAGCGCCTCGTTCGGGATTTCGAGCGGCACCTTGCAGTGGCTGCAGAGCCGGCGCGCGAGGCGCTGGGCGATGATGAGGCTGACTGAGGTCGCGATCGCGTAGGGCTTGACGCCCATGTCGATGAGGCGCGTCAGTGTCTGCGGCGCATCGTTCGTATGCAGCGTCGACATAACCAAGTGTCCGGTCTGCGCGGCCTTGATCGCGATCTCGGCCGTCTCGAGGTCGCGGATTTCGCCGACCATGACGACGTCCGGGTCCTGGCGAAGGAAGGCGCGCAGCGCACTCGCGAACGTGAGGCCCACTTTCGGGTTGACGTTCACCTGGTTGACGCCGGGCAGGATGATTTCCGCCGGGTCTTCCGCCGTCGAGATGTTCGTGTCCTCGACGTTGAGGATGTGCAGGCCCGTGTACAGGGAGACGGTCTTGCCCGAGCCCGTCGGGCCGGTGACCAGGATCATGCCCTGCGGCCGCTTGAGGTTCTTGAGGTAGATTTCCTTCTGGAACGGC
>CAYNCY010000459.1:0-3509 GCA_964395195.1 uncultured Steroidobacteraceae bacterium | reverse complement strand
ACGCGTACGCCGCGGGGGCGAGCATCGCCAGGCCCAAAGCGGATTTGACTGCGAGTGTGACTTGCCGGTTCATTAGAACTCCCCTGTGGCAAACGCTATTCGACAAAATTCGTTCTCTAAACTCTGGTGCCGGAGGTTGCGGTACGCGGATCGCGCGGCTCGCAAGTCCTCTGGCAGGTGCGCCGCCCTGTCGGTCACACCAGTTAGGTGCCAATATAGTACCAATTGTTGGCGTTTGCTACAGAAGCTTTAAAGTGACATTTCAAATAGCACTTTTATTAATATTCACAGATACTTATATAACTGTTCGGTCGATGTTGTTTTGAAATTGGTATTTTTCTGGTATTACTATGTTGCTCGGTGACGACTGACCAGGGCCCGAATACATGCCTTCGCTCGCAAAAACAGTAGGGCCACTGAATCCGCGCGGGAGCCTGCCGCTCTACCAGCAGCTGCAGCGGGCCCTCAAGGTCGCGATCGACCAGCACATCCTCTCGCCCGACGACGCACTCCCCGCCGAGCGCGATCTCGCGCAGGATTTCAACGTTTCCCGCATCACGGTCAGGAAGGCGCTCGACGGACTCGTCGGCGATGGCCTCCTCGTGCGTCGCCAGGGCTCGGGAAATTTCGTGTCGGCACGCGTCGAGAAGAACTTCGCGATGCTGACCTCGTTCTCCGAGGACATGCGCGCGCGGGGCCGCAGCCCTCGCACCGCGTGGCTCAAGCGCTCATCGGGCACGGTGACTCCCGAAGAAGCACTCGCGCTGCGCCTGAGTCCCGGCACGCCCGTCTACCGCTTCCATCGCCTGCGCTTCGCCGACGAGGCGCCGATGGCGATCGAGTACGCGACGATCGTCGCGGCGGCGCTCCCCTCGCTCGAGGAAGTCGACCAGTCCTTGTACGAAGCGCTGGAGAAGAGCGGTCATCGACCGGTGCGCGCGCTGCAGCGGCTGCGCGCGGTGCTGCTGACGGCCGACCAGGCAGAACTCCTGAAGGCGCAGGCAGGCGATGCGGGACTTCTCGTCGAGCGCCTCGGCTCGCTTCGCGACGGACGCGCGATCGAGTTCTCGCAGTCTTACTATCGCGGTGACATCTACGACTTCGTCGCCGAACTGAGCACCTCGACGTGAGCGGCGACTCAGGAACCGAAGCGCGGTCCGTCGCGCCGGTGGGTGCGCCGCCGGCGGAATCGACGCGCATGTACCAGGAGGCGGGCGAGTCCGCGGCGGTCGTTGCGCGGCAGCTCCGTGAGAACGACCGGGTGGTCGCGCGCATCGGCGCGGAACTTCGCAATCGCCCGCCGCGCGCCGTGATTACCTGCGCGCGCGGCAGCTCCGATCACGCGGCGACCTACGCGAAGTACCTGATCGAGACGCGCGCGCGGGTGCTGACCGCCTCTGCGGCGCCCTCGATCAGCTCGGTGTACGGCATCGAGCAGGACCTCGACCAGTGCCTCTTCCTCGCGATCTCGCAGTCGGGCAAGAGCCCCGACCTCCTCGCCTCCGTCGCCGCGGCCAAGCGCACCGGCGCGACCATCGTCGCGCTCTGCAATGCGCCCGACTCCCCGCTCGCGGATGCGGCTGATTTCTCGATCCCGCTCTGGGCCGGCCCCGAGCGCAGCGTCGCGGCGACCAAGTCCTACATCGCCTCGCTTGCCGCGCTCGCGCACCTCGTCGCGGAGTGGACCCAGGATTCGAGCCTGAAATCCTCGACCGCCGCGTTGCCGGCCTCGATCGCGGCGGCGTGGAAGCTCGACTGGGAGGCGGCGCTGCCGCTGCTCGTGCCCGCCGAGCACCTCTACGTGATCGGCCGCGGCCTCGGACTTGGCATCGCCCAGGAGACGGCGCTCAAGGCCAAGGAGACCTGCGGACTCCATGCCGAGGCCTACAGCGGCGCCGAAGTGCGTCACGGGCCGTTCGCGCTCCTCGGACCCAAGTTCCCGGCGCTGCTGCTGGCGCAGGACGATGCGACGCGTCCGGGCCTCGAGTCGCTCGCCGCCGAGCTCGCCGCGCGCGGCGTCGGTGTCGCACTCGCGGGCGGTCGCGCACTCGGCGCGACGCTCCTGCCGACGGTGCCGGGTCCCGGTGTCCTCGCGCCGATCCCAATGGCCGCAAGCCTCTACCGGTTGCTGGCGACGCTCTCGGTCGCGCGCGGCCACGATCCCGACCGGCCGCCGCACCTCGTCAAGGTCACCGAGACGGTCTGATGACGCTCGCCTTCATCAACGGCCGGCTGCCCGCGCGCGACGGATTCAGCGCGGGCTCGACGGTGATCGTCGCGGGCGCGCGCATCAGCGCCATCGTGCCGGCGGGCGATGCCCCGACACGCGATGCGCGCGTCATCGACCTCAGCGGTCGGCTGCTGCTCCCGGGGTTCATCGACAGCCAGGTCAACGGCGGCGGCGGCGTCCTCTTCAACGACTCACCGACCGTCGAGGGGATCCGCGCGATCGGCGCCGCGCACCGGCGCTTCGGCACGACTGCGTTCCTGCCGACGCTGATCAGCGATGACCTCGCCGTGCTCGCGCGCGCGATCCAGGCCGTCGATGCCGCGATCGACGCGGGCGTGCCGGGCGTGCTCGGCATCCACATCGAGGGGCCGTTCATCAGCGAGGCGCGCAAGGGCGTGCACGATGCCTCGCGCTTCCTCGAGCTCGACCACGACATGGTCGGGCTGCTGAGCTCGCTGAAGCGCGGCAAGACGCTGATGACGCTGGCGCCCGAGACGACGAGCCCGGACGTGATCCAGCGCCTCGCCGACGCCGGGGTCATCCTCGCCGCGGGCCACACCGATGCAACGGTCGCGGAGATCGACATCGCGCGCGCGCACGGGCTCACCGGCTTCACGCACCTCTTCAACGCCATGTCGCAGCTCTCGGCGCGGGAACCCGGCACCGTGGGTGCGGCGCTCGCCGATCCGGATTCCTACTGCGGCATCATCGTCGATGGGCGCCACGTCGATCCGCGCGTGCTCAAGATCGCGCTCGCCGCCAAGCGCCACGACCGCTTCATGCTGGTTACCGACGCGATGCCGTGCGTCGGGACGTCCGAGCGCACCTTCCAGCTGCAGGGCCGCACGATCACGGTCGAGGATGGCGTCTGCGTCGATGAGCAGGGCACGCTCGCGGGAGCGGCGCTCGACATGGGCCAGGCGGTCCGAAACGCCGTCACCCTCCTCGACCTCGGGGCCGCAGAGGCCGTGCGAATGGCGAGCGAGTACCCGGCGCAATTTCTTGGGCTCGGCTCGAGCCACGGCCGGATCGCCGCGGGGCTGCGCGCGGATTTCGTGATCGCCGACGAGGCGCTCAACGTGCTCGAGACCTGGATTGGCGGTGAGCGCATCGCGCTCACCTGAGACCGCTCAGGGCGTGCGCCTGAGCTCCACAGTGAGAAGAAAGACGGCCGCCAGCGTCGCGAGGACGTAGAGCGCCGCCGACACTCCGTGCCACGCCGCGAACGCCGTGCTCGCGGCGCCGTGCGTGACACGCGCCACCTCGAGGAGCGGCCGGA
>CAYNCY010000458.1:0-3516 GCA_964395195.1 uncultured Steroidobacteraceae bacterium | reverse complement strand
GCGTGTCGTGCATTTACGGCATCGGCAGCAAGGAGGATTACGAGGCGCTGGTGATTCCGCTGCGCGTCGGGCAGGAGATTTCCCGCGAGCAATTCCTCGGCCGGCTCCCGGAGGTTATAACGCGAACTCATCGAGTGGCCATACGCGCCGGCGGTCGCAATGAGGAGCACGTCACCCTCGCGCGTGACCGGCAGCTGCCGGGCATGCCCGAGAACGTCGGCCGACTCGCAGATCGGACCCACCACCTCGCAGGTGATGCTGAGCGGGTCATCGAGCCGGGTGAGGTTCACGATCTCGTGGTGCGCCCCGTAGAGCGCGGGCCGGATCAGCGAGTTCATGCCGGTCGCGACGCCGACGTAGTGGACGGCACCCTTGCCCTTCAGCTGCGTGACCCGCGCGAGGAGGACGCCCGCGGCCGCGACCAGGTAGCGGCCGGGCTCGAGCCAGAGCTCGAAGCGCGGGGTCCTTGCGCGGAACTCGGCGAGCGCGCGATCGAGGCCGCGCGTATCGACCGGCAGGCGACTCGGTTTGTCCGGGACGCCGAGGCCGCCGCCCAGGTCGAGCACCGTCACGTCCGGGAAGTTCTCGGCGACCTCGGCGAGCGTCTGCGCGACCTCGATCCAGTTGTCGATCGAGAAGTTGCCGCTGCCGGTGTGCGCATGGAGCCCGAGGATCCTCGCGCCCGCCGCGGTCGCGAGGCGCGCGAGTTCCGGCACCTCGAAGAGCGGCACGCCGAACTTCGTGTGGGCGCCGGCGGTCCGGACGTGCGCGTGGTGGCCGTGCCCGCGGCCGGTGTCGATGCGCACGAACACGCCCTGTCCCTTGAAGAGCTCCGGCCACTCGCGCAGCGGGTGCAGGTTGTCGAGCGTCACGCGGTAGCCCGCCTCGAAGGCCCACGCGTACTCCACGCGCGGCGCGAAGTTCGGGGTGAAGAGGATCCGGTCGGCGGTCACGGACGGCACTTCGCGCACGAGGTGCTCGATCTCGCCGCGCGAGACGCAGTCGAAGCCGATGCCGGAGTCGGCGAGCGTCCGCAAGAGTTCGGGGTGCGGGTTCGCCTTCATCGCGAAATGCACGTGGCGGATGGACTTCAGGGCCTTGAGCTCGGCGGCGGCCGCGCGCACGGTCGCGGTGTCGTAGACGTACGCGGCATCGCGAGCGCCGAGGCGCTCAAGAAGCAAGTCGCGCTTGACCCGCCACCACGGCGGGGTGGGCGTGCCCGTGTCGGGTGGCGCGTGCAGCTCCTCCCAGGTGGGACCGAGCACCAGGTCGTTCGCGGCGGCGCGGATCAGCAGCTCGTGCAGCTGCGCGACCAGGCGATCACCCTGTGCCTCGTCGATCACGAACGTGAAGTTGAGGTCGTTCGCCGCCTGGCTCACGAGGTAGATGCGCTGCTCCTCGAAGAGCGCGAATGCCTCGCCGAGGTCATGGAGGATGCCCCGGATGTTGCGGCCAACGAGCGAGAGCGCGGCGCAGGGACCGAGGATCTCGGTGCGGCAGAGGCTCGAGAGCGCGGCGCTCAAGGAGGCAAGCGCATTCGCGTCGAGCGTGTTCGCCGCCGGGTCCAACGACACCGTGACGGTCGTCTCCGAGGTGGAGACCAGGTCGACCGAGAGCCCTTCGGCCTTGAACACCTGGAAGACGTCGGCAAGGAAGCCGACCTGCTGCCACATCCCTGGGCTCTCCATCGAGACGAGCGTGACGCCCTTCTTGATGGCGATGGCCTTGACCTGCGCGGCGTCACCGCCCGCCGGGCTCGCGGTGATGTGCGTGCCCTCGAGGAGCGGGCTCTGCGTCGCGTAGACGTAGAGCGGGATGCCGTGGTGCTTCACCGGGAGGATGCAGCGCGGGTGCAGGACCTTCGCGCCGCTCGAGGCAATCTCCTGCGCCTCGTCGTAGTGGAGCTGCTTGAGCAGGCGCGCGTGCGGCACGCCCTTCGGGTTCGCGCTGAACATGCCGGGCACGTCGGTCCAGATCTCGAGGCGCACCGCCTGCAGCTTGGCCGCGAAATAGGCGCCCGAGGTGTCCGAGCCACCGCGGCCGAGGAGCACGGTGTGGCCGGTCGCATCGCGCGCGATGAAGCCCTGCGACAGGTAGACGCGCCCCGGTGTCCTGAAGCGCTCCTGCAGCGCGGCGTCCGGCCCGAACGCGCAGGTCGCCGAGAGCACGCTCGCGCCCTCGCCTGCGTTCGGGCGCTCCTCGGCGATGAGCACCGAGCGCGCATCGACCCACTCGACGTCGAAGCCCTCGCTCGCCAGCCACGCGGCGCCGAGCTCCGTCGCCATCAGCTCGCCCGTCGCCATCACGCGCGCGCGGATCCGATCGCTCACTTCGTTGACGAGCTGGACGCCCGCCGCGATCTGCGTGAGTTCGGCGAAGTGGCGCCTGAGGCCCGCCGGAAGCGGGATTCCGAGATCCTGCGCGAGGCGGGCGTGGCGTTCCTCGATCGCCGCGAGCGCGGCGTCGACCGCGGCACCGGCCGGGAGTCGCAAGAGATTGTCGAGGCGATCCGTGATCCCGGTGAGCGCCGAGTGCACGACGACGGGTTTCAGGCCCTCGGCGAGGCGCGCCTTCAGGACCCCGGCGATGTTCCGCCAGTTGGCGGCGGAGGAGACGCTGGTGCCGCCGAACTTGAGGACGACGAACGGGGCGTGGGTCGAGGGCATGGCGTTTGAGGGACCGGCGGTCAAGCGACCGGCGTCAGCGGAGAGGAACGAAGGTGATGGGACGCGCGCTCAGGCGTCGTCTTCGAAGTCCTGCAGCGCCTTTTTGAGCCGGCGCTCCGCCAGCACGTCCTCGAGCTTGCTCCAGGCCGCCTTGCCCTTCTTACCCGGCTGCACCTTTTTACGGTCGACGCGGTCGATCAGCCGGTCGTAGTCCGGCTCCTCCGCCTCCGCGTCGGCGAGGAACTCTTCATCGAGTTCAAAGTGCTCTTCGTCACGCTCGCTCATGGCCCGGCACGCCTCGAAAATTCTTAATCAGATCAAGGAGATCTGTGACTTTTTGCAGTTGCGAAGCCACCGAACTATACAGAAAAGAGGGCTAACTGCAACCCTGCTCCCGATCGGGCCGCCCCGGCGGTGCGCTTCCGGCGTTCCGGGCCCGGTAACTGAAGCGCAAAGCGGCGGCAGCCGCTGACGGGGATTGTCGCGGTCCGGTCGAGCGCACCGACGGACCGGGCGCCGGGGGACGACCGGTGGCCGCGGGTGATGAGCGTCGACAGGGACACGCCGCCCCAGACTCCCGTCGCTTGCCCGGGATCGGCCGGGGGCAACCCTCGGGACGGCCAAGCGGCTCCCGGGATTCGCGCGCCTATTCTCGCTTCGTAAACAATCAGATAGCGCGTGTTCTTAAGGTCGAACGTCGGCAGCCTTCGAGCCCGGGACCCCAAACGCCAAGGCCCCGCGAGAGCGGGGCCTTGAGATCAATCGGGCTCAGCCGCGACGGGTGGCTGACCCGTCAGCCGCACTTCGCGAGGCAGGCGGTGTAGGTGTTGTCGCAATCGCGCTGCTTGGA
>CAYNCY010000457.1:0-3536 GCA_964395195.1 uncultured Steroidobacteraceae bacterium | reverse complement strand
TCGACGGCCCGCGCGGCACGGACCGGCGCCTGCTCGCGCTCGCCCGGTCCGTCGAAATCGAGCTCGGCTCCGTTCCGGCACCGGTGCGTTGAGTTGTCGTGCGCGCACTGCCAGACGCACGTGGTGCGCTGCGCGCAAAAATATCCCTCGTCGATCGACGTACTATGTCAAATAAACCGGTAGGCACGGACGGCGTCCGGCAGTAGTCTTGGTCGCATGCGCTGCGTCAGGACGACAGGACTGCGCGGCGGGCCGAAACTTTCGACCGCTGAACCGGTTAAGACAATCAAAAGCTCAGGGGAGAACGAGTTAATGGACGTCACACGCCACGCGTGTGTCCGCAAGGACACGGCGCGTTCCAGCTCTATTTCTAGAATCTTCACCACCGCGCTCGTCGCGGCCCTCGCCGGGACGGCACTCGCCGCCAGCGCGCAGGAAAATCCGACGCAACGCCTGCGCCCGCTCTCGCACACGACGCCGATCAAGCTGGTGCGCGGGCCACAGATGGAGCTCAGAAAGGAGCAGGTGACGGCCGTCGTCATCATGAACTCGGACTCGGTTGCCCAGGCACGCGCCAAGAGCGCCGACCATCGCATCACGGCCGCGGCCCACGCCGCGATCGAGTCGCGCATCGCCGCGCAGCACTCGACGATCGAACCCACCATCCACGCCCGCGGCGGCAAGGTGCTCGGTCACTATCACGCCGCGCTCAATGGCATCAAGGTGCAGATTGCGCGCGGTGAACTCGCGGGGCTCGCGAGCCTCCCGGGCGTCACCCGCGTCGCGCAGGTCGCCCGGCAGGTGCCGAGCAACGTGATCAGCGTGCCCTTCATCGGCGCACCGCTCGCCTGGCAGGGAACCCCGGGCTACAAGGGCGACCACGTCAAGATCGCGATCATCGACACCGGCATCGACTACACGCACGCGAACTTCGGGGGTCCCGGCACGCCCGCGGACTACACGAACGCCAAGGCGACCAGCACGCAGCCGGCGGATCCCCGCTGGTTCGGCCCGAACGCGCCGAAGGTCAAGGGCGGCATCGACCTCGTGGGCGATGACTACAACGCCGATGACGCCTCGCCGATCATCGCGCCCGACCCGAACCCGCTCGACTGCGCCGCGCACGGCAGCCACGTCGCCGGCACCGCCGCGGGCTTCGGCGTGACGAGCGACGGCAAGACCTACACCGGTCCCTACAACGTCGCCACCTACTCGAACAGCTTCGCCATCGGTCCCGGCGTCGCGCCGAAGGCGGACCTGTACGCGGTGCGCGTGTTCGGCTGCGCCGGCTCCACCAACATGGTGCCGGAGGCGCTCGAGTGGGCCGTCGAGAACGACATGGACGTCGTCAACATGTCGCTCGGCAGCAACTTCGGCACCGACGGCACGGCTGACGCCGCCGCGACCGATGCGGCCGCCGAAGCCGGCATCATCATCGCGGCGGCCTCCGGCAACGCCGGCCCGATTCCGTACGTCACGAGCGACCCGGCGGCGGGCGACTCCGTGATCTCGGTCGCCGCGACCGACGCGCACGCCTTCCTCGACGGTGGCGTACTCGTGACGCTGTCCTCGGGCGCATCGACCACGGGCGTCAACGAGAACGGCCTCACGCTGCCCTCGGGCTCGGTACCGGCCGTCATCCTGAACTCGGGTGGCGTGCTCGGCCTCGGCTGCAACGCGACCGACTACCCCGCGGGCGGTGTCGCCGGCGCGATTGTCGTCATCTCGCGCGGCACCTGCACGTTTGACGTCAAGTCCTACAACGCGATGGCCGCTGGCGCCTCGGCGCTCGTCGTCGTCAACAACTCGCCGAACGCGGTCACGCCGCAGCTCGACAGCGTCACGATCCCGTTCATCATCGTGCCGCTCGCCTCGAAGCCGACCTTCGCGGCGGCGCCATCGGTCGAGACGGGCACGATTGTCGCTGCCAACGTCGCGAACACCGGCTTCGCCAAGGTCGCCTCGTTCAGCTCCGAGGGACCGCGCGTCGGCGACGGTTCGCTCAAGCCCGAGATCACGGCCCCTGGCGTCAACGTCGTCTCGACGGAGATGGGCTCGGGTAACCTGGGCGTCTCCTTCAGCGGCACCTCGATGGCGACTCCGCACGTCGCGGGCGTCGCTGCCCTCGCCGTGCAGGCGCACCCGAGCTGGCCGCAGCAGGCGATCACGGCCTCGGTCACGCAGACGGGCGCTCCGACCAAGCTCCTCGACTACGTCACGCACTCGGAGGGTGGCGGTCTCGTGCAGCCGGTCGGCGCGACGGGCACGCAGGTCGTTGCCGAGCCGCACGACTTCGTGCAGTCGCTCGGACTGCTGTCCTTCGGCGTGCTGGAGATGACCAAGGACTTCAGCCAGACGCGGACGATCATCCTCAACAACCGCGGCAAGAAGAGCGCGAGCTTCTCGCTGAGCTCGACGATGGCGCCGGGCGCGCCGAACACCGCGATCCTGTCGAAGTCGCAGATCACGGTCGGTGCCAACAGCGAATCGACCTTCAAGGTCACGCTGAACGTGCCGGGTGCGGGCGTCAGCGCGACCCACGATGCGGCGGGCAACCAGGTGTTCCAGGACACCGGCGGCTACGTCTCGGTCACGCCGACCTCGGCCGCGAGCAACAACGGCGTCGCGCTCTCGCTGCCGTACTACGCCGTCACTCGCGCCCGTTCGGCGGTCAGCGCGAACCTGGCGGGTAGCCGGAAGAACCCGGTCATCCGGCTCGCCAACAAGAAGGGCCTGATCGCCGGCAACGCGGACTTCTACGCGTGGAGCCTCTTCAACCCGGTCCAGGGAAATGACACGGTGCCCTTCTCGCCGCGCGCGCTGGGTGTCGAGTCCTTCCCGTTGTCCGACACCGACGCCTACGTCGTGTTCGCGACCAACACGTGGAACCGGAACTCGAACCCCTCGACGACCGAGTTCGACATCTACATCGACACCAATGGCGATGGCGTGCCGGACTTCGTGTTGTACAACGGCGACCTTGGCCTCGCGACGACCGGCACGTTCAGCGGCGTCCAGGTCTCGATCCTCGTGAACCTCACGACGTTCGATTCGTTCATCGAGGCTTACGTCGACGCGCCGACCGACGGCTCGATCGTCGAGAGCGCGGTCTATGCGTCCGACCTCGGCCTGACGCCGGCGAGCCCGCGCATCAGCTTCCAGATGTACGCGTTCGACCAGAGCTACACGGGGGCGTACCCGATGCCGGGCGTGGGCACGTACAACGTGTTCGCACCGGCGGTCTCGACCGGCCAGTACGTGACCGTCGCGCCGGGAACGACGGCGAGTGTGCCGGTGTACGCGGACCCGGTTGAAATCCAGGTCACGCCGCCGCTCGGCCTCATGGTGGTGGTCGAGGACAACGTCTCGGGCGATGACGAGGCGACGCTGGTGAGCTTCCCGAACTGAGGGAGCCCCCGACCGGGGGAGCGCGCTCGGCGCTCCCCCGAGTCCTCAACGAGGAACGCGCCGCGCGTCATGCGCCCGGCGCGTTTTTTTTGCTCCGGCTACAGAGCGAAACCGTCAGGAGGCGCGGC
>CAYNCY010000456.1:0-3546 GCA_964395195.1 uncultured Steroidobacteraceae bacterium | reverse complement strand
ATCCCCTCAAGCCCTTCGCCGGCACCGGCCTCTTCGGGAACGCCCGGACGATCGAGGCGCTGCCCTTCAAGCCCATCCACTCGGTCGCCGAGCTCGATGCCGAACTCGCCGCCGCCGGGAAGGCCGGGAGCCCCGTGCTCCTCGATTTCTATGCGGACTGGTGCGTGTCGTGCAAGGAGATGGAGGCGCACACCTACCGCGAGCCCGCGGTGCGTGCCGCGCTCGGGCGCTTCGTGCTGCTGAAAGCCGACGTGACCGCGAACGACGCCAATGACCAGGCGCTGCTCAAGCGCTTCAACATCATCGGGCCGCCGACCACGGCGTTCTTCCAGAAGGACGGCCAGGAGCGGCGGAATTTCCGGCTGGTCGGCTTCGTCGCGGGCGAGCCCTTCCTCGAGCACCTGAAGCGCTTCGAGTCGGCGCCTTGACCTCGAAGCCCCTCGCCTTCACCTTCGCCGGCCTCGCGCTCCTCGGCGGTCTCGTCCTCGGCGCCTACGTCTACGACCGCAACGGGCCGCCCGCCGCGAAGCCCGCGCCCCCCGTCACGCCGATGAGCCTCCCCCGGTACCCCGAGGTCGCGGCCGACGCGATCCCGGACACGCGGCCGCTCTTCACGCTCCCCGACCTCGACGGAAAACCCCATTCGGTGACCGAATGGGACGGCAAGGCGCTCGTCGTCAATTTCTGGGCGACCTGGTGTGCCCCGTGCCGGCGGGAAATCCCGCTTCTGAACCGGATCCAGAAGGAATACGCGCCTAAAGGTGTCGAAGTTGTCGGCATCGCCGTCGATTTTGCCGATGACGTGAAGGCGTACATGAAGGCGTCTCCGATCGGCTATCCCGTCCTCGTCGGCGAGCAGGCCGGCATCGATGCGGCGCGCGATTTCGGCGTCAGTGCGCTCGCCTTTCCCTTCACCGTGTTCACCGACTCGAAGGGCCGGATCGTGACGCTCCACCTCGGGGAGTTGCACGAGTCGGCCGCGCGGGCGATTCTGGGGGTCGTGATGCGGGTGGATTCGGGCGCCCTGCCCGCGTCCGAGGCCCGTCGGGCCGTTGAAGCGGCGCTTGCCGCGCTCCCGGCCGATCCGAAGGCGCCGTCCGGCTAGTACGGGCAACCCCTAGCCACCCCGCAGCTCGCGGCAGATTCACTGCAAATCGCCTCCGATCGCGCGCGATGTGCGCCCCTTCGCGGCCAAACGGGTACACTCCCGCTCCTCGACACGGCCAAGGGGAGCCGATGGCGCGGATTCTCGTGCTGAACGGGCCCAACCTGAACCTTCTCGGCACGCGGGAGCCCGCGGTCTACGGTTCTGACACGCTCGCAACGATCATCGGCCGCCTCGAGCGCGCAGCAACGGCGCGCGGCGCGACGCTCCTCGCCGTCCAGTCGAACGCCGAGCACGAACTCATCGCACAGGTGCACGGCGCCAAGGCCGCCGGGGTCGATGCCTTGATCGTGAACGCGGGCGCCCTCACGCATACGAGCATCGCGCTTCGGGACGCGCTCGCGGGCGTGGGGCTCCCGTTCTACGAGGTGCACATCTCGAACGTCTACGCGCGCGAGGCGTTCAGGCACCACTCCTATCTCTCGGCGCTCGCCGCCGGCGTGATCGTCGGATGCGGACCCGTTGGCTACGAGCTCGCGCTCGAGGCGGCCCTCCGGCGCCTGGCGCCGGCCGGCTGACGCTTTAAAGGAACTTCGATGGACATTCGCAAGGTCAAGAAACTGATCGAGCTGCTCGAGGAATCGGGCGTCGCCGAGATCGAGATCAAGGAGGGCGAGGAGTCCGTGCGCATCAGCCGCCACGGCACCGCCCCGGTCACGACCTACGTGCAGGCAGGCCCCGCCGCGGCGCCCGCGGCCCCGGCCGCTGCCGCCCCCGCCGCAGCGGCGGCGGCCGCCGCCGCCGGTCGCGCCGCCCAGGCCGCGGCCGACGAGGCCGAATCGACCCGCGCCGAGAACACCGTGACGGCGCCCATGGTCGGCACGTTCTATGCCTCCGCAGCGCCCGGCGGGAAGTCCTTCGTCGAGATCGGCAGCGAGGTCAAGGTCGGCCAGACGCTCTGCATCATCGAGGCGATGAAGATGATGAACCAGATCGAGTCCGACAAGACCGGCAAGGTCGCGGCGGTGCTCGTCAAGAACGGCGACCCGGTCGAGTTCGGCCAGCCGCTGTTCGTGATCGAGTAGCGCGCGGGCATGCTCGACAAGGTCCTGATCGCGAACCGCGGCGAGATCGCCCTTCGGGTTCTGCGCGCGTGCCGCGAGCTCGGCATCAAGACGGTCGCCGTGCACTCGACGGCCGACAACAATCTCAAGCACGTGCTCCTGGCGGATGAGACCGTCTGCATCGGGCCGCCGGCCGCCAAGGACAGCTACCTCAACATGCCGGCGCTGATCTCGGCGGCGGAAGTCACCGACTCGGTCGGCATCCACCCGGGCTACGGCTTCCTGTCGGAGAACGCGGACTTCGCCGAGCGCGTCGAGAAGTCGGGCTTCGTGTTCATCGGTCCCCGCGCCGAGACCATCCGCCTGATGGGCGACAAGGTGTCGGCGATCAAGACGATGAAGGCGGCCGGCGTGCCGTGCGTGCCGGGCTCGGGCGAGCCGCTTGGCATGGATGGCGATGAGAACCGGCGCCTCGGCCGCGAGATCGGCTACCCGGTCATCATCAAGGCCTCGGGCGGCGGCGGCGGTCGCGGCATGCGCGCCGTGCACTCGGACGCGGCGCTGCTCAACGCCATCAACGTGACCAAGGCCGAGGCGCTCGCGGCCTTCGGCAACGACATGGTCTACATGGAGAAATTCCTCGAGCGGCCGCGCCACATCGAATTCCAGGTGGTCGCGGACAGCCACGGCAACGTCGCGGTGCTCGGCGAGCGCGACTGCTCGCTGCAGCGCCGGCACCAGAAGATCGTCGAGGAGGCCCCGGCGCCCGGCATCACGCCGGCGCAGCGCCAGTCGATGATCGAGAGCATCACCAAGGCGCTCCACAAGATCAATTACCGCGGCGCGGGCACGCTCGAGTTCCTGTACGAGGACGGCAAGTTCTACTTCATCGAGATGAACACGCGCATCCAGGTCGAGCATCCGGTCACCGAGATGATCACCGGCATCGACCTCGTGAAACTGCAGCTTCGGATCGCGGCGGGCGAGAAGCTCCCCTTTCGCCAGCAGGACATCGAGATCCGCGGCCACGCGATCGAGTGCCGCATCAACGCCGAGGATCCGAAGACCTTCGCGCCGAGCCCAGGTCCCGTCAGGCTCTGGCATCCACCCGGCGGCCCCGGCATCCGCATCGACAGTCACCTCTACAGCGGCTACAACGTGCCGCCGTACTATGACTCGCTGATTGCCAAGGTCATCGCGCACGGCGAGGACCGCGACACCGCGATCGCGCGCATGAGGAACGCGCTCTCCGAGATGGTCGTCGAGGGCATCAAGACGAACGCTCCGCTCCACCAGGAGATCTTCGGCCACTCGGCCTTCCGGCAGGGCGGCCTCGACATCCACTACCTGGAACGGCGCCTCGGCCTCAAATGAGGT
>CAYNCY010000455.1:0-3547 GCA_964395195.1 uncultured Steroidobacteraceae bacterium | reverse complement strand
GCGCCGCCGACACTCCGTGCCACGCCGCGAACGCCGTGCTCGCGGCGCCGTGCGCGACACGCGCCACCTCGAGGAGCGGCCGGAGCGTGAGCTCGTTCACGGCCAGAATCGTCGAGGGCAGGAGCGGCAGCAGCCGCTGCCAGCGCGGCAGCGGCGGTCGGTGCGCCAGGCTCAGGAACACGAGGGCTAGCGCGATGGCGCAGGAGAGGATCGTCGTCCGGACGAATAGCTCGGCGGCGATCCGGCCGGCCACGAGTCGGCTGTCGAGGATCGCAAACAGCGTCGGCGCGACGAGCCCGCCGACCGACACCAGGACGCCCGCCCAGAGCGCACAGAGGAGCCGTCGGACCAGCGTCACCGTCATTCGTAGCGGACCTTGACGATCTCGTAGCTGCGCACGCCGCCCGGCGCCTGCACGTCGACGACGTCGCCCTCTTCCTTGCCGACGAGCGCGCGCGCAATCGGCGATGTGATCGCGATCAGGCCCTGGCGGATGTCGGCCTCGGCCTCGCCCACGACCTGGTACGTGACGCGCGTGCCGTCGCTCTCGCCCTCGAGCTCGACGGTCGCGCCAAAGACGACCTTGCCGTTCTGGGGGAGCTTGGAGACGTCGATGATCTCGGACAGCGAGAGTCGGGACTCGATCTCGTTGATCCGGCCCTCGATGAACCCCTGCTGCTCCCGCGCCGCGTGGTACTCGGCGTTTTCAGAGAGATCGCCATGGCCGCGCGCCTCGGCAATCGCCTTGATGACCGTCGGACGATCCTCGGCCTTGAGGCGCTTCAGTTCAGCGCGCAGGCGCTCGGCGCCGGCGATGGTGATCGGAGCGCGCTTCACGCCAGCAATTCCTGGTGCAGGTCCTGTAACCGGTTCACTTCCACTTCCTCCAGATGGTCGAGCGCATCGCAGGTCGCCCGTGCGGCCGGCAGCGTCGTGTAGTACGTCACCTTGCGGGCGACGGCTTCCTTGCGAATCGAACGCGATTCCCTGACGGCCTGCTTGCCCTCGGTCGTGTTCACGATGAGGTCGATCTGGTCGTTCTTGATCATGTCGACGATGTGCGGGCGGCCTTCGCGGACCTTGAGTGCCTTGCGGCAGACGATGCCGGCCGCCTCGATCGCGCGCGCGGTGCCTTCCGTCGCGACGATCTCGAAGCCCCGCGCGATCAGCTCGCGCGCGAGCAGCACCGCCGCCGGCTTGTCGCGCTCGCGCACGGAGAGGAGGCACACGCCGCGCCGCGGCAGCACGACCCCGGAGCCCGACTGCGCCTTGGCGTAGGCCTCGCCGAAGGTGCGGCCCGTGCCCATGACCTCGCCCGTCGACTTCATCTCGGGACCGAGGATCGGATCGGCCTCGGGGAACTTCGCGAACGGGAAGACCGCTTCCTTGACCGAGTAGTACGGCGGCACGCGCTCGATCAGCTCGCCCTGCTCGGCGAGCGAGCGGCCCGTCATCACGCGGGCCGCGATCTTGGCGAGCGGGCGCCCCGTCGCCTTCGAGACGAACGGTACCGTGCGCGAGGCGCGCGGGTTCACTTCAAGCACGTAGACGACGCCGCTCTGGATCGCGAACTGCACGTTCATGAGGCCGACGACGCCAAGACCAAGCGCCATCTTGCGCGTCTCCTCCCGCAGGTCCGCCTGCACCGCGGCGGAGAGCGCGTACGGCGGCAGCGAGCAGGAGGAGTCACCGGAGTGCACGCCCGCCTGCTCGATGTGCTCCATGATGCCGCCGATCAGCACGTCCTTGCCGTCGCAGATCGCATCGACGTCGACCTCGGTCGCGAGGTCGAGGAAGCGATCGAGGAGCACCGGGCTGTCGTGCGAGACCTTGACCGCCTCGGTCATGTAGTTCCGAAGGTCCTCCTCCGCGAACACGACTTCCATCGCACGGCCGCCGAGCACGTACGAGGGCCGGACGATCAGCGGGTAGCCGACCTCGCGCGCAAGCTGCACGGCCTGCTCCTCGGTTCGGGCGGTCGCGTTCGCCGGCTGCTTCAAGCCGAGCTTCTGGATCATCTGCTGGAAGCGCTCGCGATCCTCGGCCATGTCGATCGCGTCCGGCGTCGTGCCGATGATCGGCGCCCCGGCCGCAGCCAGGGCCTTGGCGAGCTTGAGCGGCGTCTGGCCACCGTACTGGACGATCACGCCCTCGGGCTTCTCCTTGTGGATGATCTCCATGACGTCTTCGAACGTCAGTGGCTCGAAGTAGAGCCGGTCCGAGGTGTCGTAGTCGGTCGAGACCGTCTCCGGGTTGCAGTTGACCATGATGGTCTCGAACCCGTCTTCGCGCAGCGCGAGCGCGGCGTGCACGCAGCAGTAGTCGAACTCGATCCCCTGCCCGATCCGGTTGGGTCCCCCGCCCAGGATGACGATCTTCCGACGATTGGTCGGGTTCGACTCGCACTCCTCCTCGTAGGTCGAGTACATGTAGGCGGTCGAGGTCGCGAACTCGGCCGCACAGGTATCGACGCGCTTGTACACGGGCAGGAGGCCGTAGGCGTGGCGGCGCTTCCTGACCACCGACTCATCGACGCCGAGCAGGCGCCCGAGCCGCGCGTCCGAGAATCCCTTGCGCTTCAGCTGCCGCAGGCGCTCCTGCTCGAGCTCGGCGAGGCCGCCGTCGCGCACGCGCGTCTCCTCGAGGATCAGCTCCTCGATCTGGTGCAGGAACCAGGGATCGATCGCCGAGAGGTCGTAGAGCTTGGCGAGGCTCCAGCCGGCGCGAAAGGCATCGGCCACGTAGAGGAGCCGGTTTGCCCCGGGGTGCCGAAGTTCCTCGGTGAGCTGCGATTCCTGCTCTTCCGTCAGCGGCAGCGTGAGCAGCTCATCGAAGCCGGTGAGCCCGGTCTCGAGGCTGCGCAGCGCCTTCTGCAGCGACTCCTGGAACGTGCGACCAATCGCCATCGCCTCGCCGACCGACTTCATCTGCGTGGTGAGGCGCGTGTTCGCGCCCGGGAACTTCTCGAACGTGAAGCGCGGAATCTTGGTGACGACGTAGTCGATCGAGGGCTCGAACGAGGCGGGCGTGAGTCCGCCGGTGATGTCGTTCTTGAGCTCATCGAGCGTGTAGCCGGCAGCGAGCTTGGCGGCGACCTTGGCGATCGGAAAGCCGGTCGCTTTCGAGGCGAGCGCCGATGAGCGCGACACGCGCGGGTTCATCTCGATCACCAGCACCCGGCCGTCCTTCGGACTGATCGCGAACTGAACGTTCGAGCCGCCGGTGTCGACGCCGATCTTGCGGAGCACCGCGATCGAGGCATCGCGCAGGCGCTGGTATTCCTTGTCGGTGAGCGTCTGCGCGGGCGCGACCGTGATCGAATCGCCGGTGTGCACGCCCATGGGATCGAGGTTCTCGATCGAGCAGATGATCAGGCAGTTGTCGGCGGAGTCGCGCACGACCTCCATCTCGAACTCTTTCCAGCCGAGCACCGACTCCTCGAGCAGCACCTCGCTCGTCGGCGAGGCATCGAGGCCGCGCGCGACGATCGTCTCGAACTCCTCGCGGTTGTACGCGATGCCGCCACCGGAGCCGCCCATCGTGAACG
>CAYNCY010000454.1:0-3560 GCA_964395195.1 uncultured Steroidobacteraceae bacterium | reverse complement strand
GAGCACCTCGAGGTCAAGGAGGAGTTCGCGGACAAGCGCCGCACCGAGATCAACGTCGATCACTCGGATCTGACGATCGAGGACCTGATCGAGGACCAGCCGGTCGTCTGCACGCTCTCGCGCGACGGCTACGCCAAGAGCCAGCCGATCACCGAGTACCGGCGCCAGAACCGCGGCGGCCGCGGCCGCGCGGCGACGGACATGAAGGAAGAGGATCTGATCGACCGCCTCTTCGTCGCGAACACCCACGACACGCTGCTCTGCTTCTCGAACCGCGGGCGCGTCTACTGGCTTCGGGTCTACCAGCTGCCGCTCGCCGGCCGCGGCGGGCGCGGCAAGCCGATCGTGAACCTGCTGCCCCTCGAGGACGGCGAGCGCATCAACGCGATGCTGCCGATCCGCGACTACCCGGCGGACAAGTGCGTGTTCATGGCGACGAGCCAGGGCACGGTCAAGAAGACGCCGCTCGAGGCGTTCTCGCGGCCGCGCGCCGCCGGCATCATCGCGGTCACGCTCGACCCGGGCGACCGGCTGGTCGGCGTCGACATCACCGACGGCCACTCCGAGATCATGCTCTGCACGAGCGGTGGCAAGGCCATCCGCTTCCCCGAGGACGAGGTCCGGCCGATGGGTCGCGAGGCGGCCGGGGTCCGCGGCATCGCGCTCACGGACGATCAGGAAGTGAACTCGCTGATCGTGCTGCGCGAGGGCACGATCCTGACCGCCTCCGAGAACGGCTACGGCAAGCTCACCGAGGTCGCCGAGTTCCCGGTGCACGGCCGCGGCGGCCAGGGCGTGATTGCGCTGCAGCTGTCCGAACGCAACGGCCGCATGGTCGGGGCGCTCCAGGTCCTGCCGAGCGACGATGTGATGCTGATCAGCCGCGGTGGCACGCTGGTGCGCACCGCCGTCGCCCAGGTCTCGGTGCTCGGCCGCAATACCCAGGGCGTCAGGCTGATGCGCCTCGATGAGGCCGACCTCCTCGTCGGCCTCGCGCGGGTCCAGCACTTCGAGGGCGGCGATGAGTCGCTCGAGGAAGAGCCGCTGCCGGTGGCGGTGCCGCCGCCGTCCGAGGATCCGCCGCCCGCCTGACCGATCTGCCGCGGTGCACAAAGGCACCCGAGCCGGTACCATCGGGCGTCGGCCGGCGAGTTGTCGGGCGGAGGGTGAATGCGCGTCTATAACTTCGCGGCGGGACCGGCGGCACTGCCGCTCGAGGTGCTCGAGACGGCGCGCGCGGAACTGACCGACTGGCGCGGCTCCGGCATGTCGGTGATGGAAGTGAGCCACCGCAGCGCCGCCTTCGTCGGCGTCGCGCGCGAGGCCGAGTCGGACCTGCGCGAGCTCCTCGCGATCCCCCCGAACTACAAGGTGCTCTTTCTCCAGGGCGGCGCGACGCTGCAGTTCGCGGCGATTCCGCTGAACCTCGCGCCCAGCGGCGCGACGGTCGACTACGTCAACACCGGCGCCTGGTCGCAGAAGGCGATCGCCGAGGCGAAGCGCCACGCGACCGTCAACGTGATCGCCGATGCGAAGGCCGAGAACTACCTCGGGATCCCGCCGGAGGCGACCTGGACGCGCACCCCCGGTGCCGCGTACCTGCACTACACGCCGAACGAGACGATCTCGGGTGTCGAGTTCCATTCGATCCCGGCTTCCGACGTGCCGCTCATCGGCGACGTCTCATCCACCATCCTCTCGCGTCCGCTCGATGTCGCGCGCTACGGGCTCCTGTACGCCGGCGCCCAGAAGAACATCGGACCCTCGGGCCTCACGGTCGTGATCGTGCGCGATGACCTCATCGGCCGCGCGCGTCCGGGGCTCCCCGCGGTGCTCGACTACCAGGCGGTCGCGGCGGAGGGCTCGATGCTGAACACGCCCCCGACCTTCGGCTGGTACCTCGCGGGCCTCGTGTTCAAGTGGCTGAAGGCGCAGGGTGGCCTCACGGCCATGGCGGGGCGCAATCGCGCCAAGGCCGAGCTCCTCTACGGCTACATCGACGGCTCCGGCTGGTACGTGAACCCGATCGAGAAAGGCGCGCGTTCGTGGATGAACGTCGCCTTCCGTCTCAAGGATCCCGCGCTCGAGTCCGCCTTCGCCAAGGAAGCGCTCGCCGCCGGCCTCACGAACCTCGAGGGCCACCGCTCGGTCGGTGGCATGCGCGCGAGCATCTACAACGCGATGCCGCTCGCGGGCGTCGAGGCGCTCGTCGCCTTCATGCGCGAGTTCGCGCGCCGCCACGGCTGAGCGCCCCGGAGCCCCGATGTTCCGCATCCTGCCCCTGAACCAGATCTCGGCGCGCGGCCTCGCGCGCCTGCCGCCCGATCGCTACCAGGTCGCGCCCGGCATCGCGGATCCGCACGCCGTCATGGTGCGCTCGGCCGACATGCACGCGCTTAACCTCGCCGCGAGCGTGCTCGCGGTCGCGCGCGCGGGCGCGGGCACCAACAACATCCCCGTCGCGGCGCTGACCAAGCGCGGCATTCCGGTCTTCAACGCGCCGGGCGCGAATGCGAACGCGGTCAAGGAACTCGTGATCGCGGGGCTCCTGCTGGCGGCGCGAAACGTCTGCGAGGCCTGGGCCTTCGTCCGGGCGCTCAAGCTCGAGGGCGCGGCGCTCGAGGAAGCGGTCGAGTCCGGCAAGAAGAAGTTTGTCGGCTACGAGCTCCCCGGCCGCACGCTCGGCGTCGTTGGCCTCGGTGCCGTCGGCGTCGAGGTCGCGAACGCGGCGCACGCGCTTGGCATGAAGGTGCTCGGCTACGACCCCCAGATCACCGTGCAACGTGCCTGGCAGCTCTCGGCCGGCGTCACGCAGGCGCTCTCGGTCGACGATCTCTTCCAGCGCTCGGACCTCGTGACACTGCACGTACCCGCGGTCGCGGCGACCAGGGGTCTCGTCAATGCCCAGCGGATCAAGCTCATGAAGCCGGGCTCGGCACTCTTGAACTTCGCGCGCGCCGAGATCGCCATCGAGGCGGACGTGCTCGCCGCGCTCGATGCGGGGCACCTCTCGGCCTACGTCTCGGACTTCCCGACGGCTTCGGCCAAGGACCACCCGAAGGTGATCGCGCTCCCGCACCTCGGCGCCTCGACCGGGGAGGCCGAGGAGAACTGTGCGGTGATGGTCGCCGACACGCTCAAGGATTTCCTCGAGAACGGCAACCTGAGGCACTCGGTCAACTTCCCCGAGGCGGTGATGCCGCGGCTCCCGAACACCTGGCGGCTCGCGATCGCGAACGCGAACGTGCCGAACATGGTCGGCCAGATCTCGACGGCGCTCGCGACCGCCGGGCTCAACATCGCGGACCTCCTCAACAAGTCCCGCGGCGATGTCGCCTACACGATCATCGACACCGACGCCGGTGTCCCCGAGTCGACGGTCGAGCGCGTCCGCGCGATCGACGGCGTCCTCTCGGTGCGACTCCTGTGAGCACCCGGAAAAAGCCCGCGCGCCGGGGCCGAAAGCCAGTGGCGGCGGTGCCCGCGCCCGT
The DNA here is from genome assembly GCA_964395195.1 of uncultured Steroidobacteraceae bacterium. GTDB lineage: Bacteria > Pseudomonadota > Gammaproteobacteria > Steroidobacterales > Steroidobacteraceae > CAIKZZ01. The sequence goes on along the minus strand of CAYNCY010000454.1, from coordinate 69 downwards.
GGAACCGAAGGGTGCGTCTGCGGCGCTCACCGCGATCCGCACCCGGATCGATGGCATCGACGGCGAGAT
>CAYNCY010000453.1:0-3573 GCA_964395195.1 uncultured Steroidobacteraceae bacterium | reverse complement strand
CGGGCACGGCGGCCGCGGCTCCCGTGCCGCCCGCGATGGCGCCAGGCACCGCTCCCGATCCCGACCTCGTGGCGCTCTTCGTCGAGGAAGCGCGCGAGGAGATTGCCAAGGTCAGCGAGCTCTTCCCGCGCTGGTACGAGAACCCGCTCGACCAGGACGCCCTCGGGCGCATGCGGCGCTCGTTCCACACGCTCAAGGGCAGCGGCCGCATGGTCGGCGCGCGCCAGGTCGGCGAGTTCGCGTGGGCGATCGAGAACCTGCTCAACCGCCTGATCAGCGGCACGCTGTCCCGGACCCCGGGCATGCTCGCGATGCTGCGCGAGGCGGTCGCGATGCTGCCGCAGCTCGTCGACCAGCTCGAGACGGGCCGCGCGCCGCCTGCGGAGGCCGGCCTCCTCGTGGGTCGTGCGCACGCCTTCGCGGAAGGCCGCGACGTCGAGCAGGGACTCGGTACCCGAACCGAAGTGCCGGCCCGGGCCGAGGCAGCGGAGCCGCTCTTCCCGCCGCCGCCGGACCCGAGCCGCCCGGATGACTCGCCCTCGCTGATCGCGACCGAGGTGCTGCTGACCAACGATCCCGCGGTGCCGGCGCCGCCGGCGCGATCGCCGCGCGCGCCGACGGCGCCGCCCGCGGCCGCCGCGCCCGTTCCGGAGGCACCGGCCGCGAAGCCCAGGCCCAGCGCCGCGCCGCTGCCGGGCTCGGGCGGCGGCCCGGTGCTCGAGATTCCCTCGCGCTTCGTTCGCATCTCGGACGAGCCGACGCCGCGCGCGGAGCGCGAGGCGAGGAACGCCCCGCCGCCCCCGCCGCCGAGCGGCTCGGAGTTCACGGTGGGGCCGCCGGATCTGGCGAACGCAAACGTCGATCCCGTGCTCGTCGACATCTACCGCGGCGAGGTCTCGAGTCACGTCGCGGCGGTGCGCCAGTTCATCGACGCCTGCGCCGGCCGCTTCGCGCCGTTCCAGGTGACCGAGGCGCTGCATCGCGCCTGCCACACGCTCGCGGGCGCCTCGAAGATGGCGGACGCCCGCCAGGGCATCAAGCTCGCCGAGCCCCTGAACCTGTACATCCGCAAGCTCTACGACCACGGCCTCGGGCTCTCCGAGTCCGGGCGCCGCGTGATGGCCGACTTCGTCGCCGCGATGGACCATGTCGCCGCGAACTTCGAGGAAACGACGCAGTTCTTCACGACGCACGCCGATCTCCTCTCGCGACTCGCCTGGCTCGACAACGACGCCGATCGCGAGATCGCGACGCGCGGCCTGCAGCCGATGGGCGAGGGCAGCGAGGGGAGCCTTGCGCCGGGCGGCGGCGCCGACCTCCTGCCGATGGACGACATGATGAGCGTCGAGTCGCTCACCCCGCCGCCGGCTGCCCCGCCGCCCGCGCCGACCCCGTCCGCGGTGACGCCGGCGGGCCTTCGGCCGCCCGCGGCCGAGCCCGAGTCGGGCGATGACTTCGATGCCGAGATCGCGGTGATCTTCAGCGAGGAGGCGACCGAGCTCCTCGAGATCGCCGAGCGCACGAGCGCGGCTTTCCGCGCCGATGCGCGCGATGCCAGCAAGGTCACGGAGTTGAAGCGCGTGCTGCATACGCTGAAGGGCGGCGCGCGCATGGCGGGCGTCACCGCGATGGGTGACCTCGCGCACGAGATCGAGTCGCTGCTGACGCAGGGCGAGTCGGACGGCACGGCCTCCGACCCGCGCACGCTCGAGGTGCTGCAGGCGAGCCTCGATGAACTCAACCGCATGCGGGACACCGTGAGCGCCGGACGACGCGTCGCGCCCGCGCGCGACCTCGTGACGCGGATCCGCGCGCTCTCGCGGGGGACCGCGGGACCGCCCGTGCTCAAGAGCGTCGCGAGCGAGCAGCCCCTGCCGAGCCCGAGTGCGCCCGCCCCGTCGGCGCCGACGCCCCCGCCGGCACCGCCGGTCGTCCGCGAGATCGCGGCGACGATGCGCGTGCCCGTGCTCGAGATGCCGCCCGAGGCCCATTTCACCGACGCGCCCACCGACAACGAGCCCGCCGTGCCCGTGGTGCCGGCGGTGGTCTCGCCATCGCCACCCGCGTCCTTCACCGCCGTCGTCACCGCGGCGGCACCTGCGCCCGCACCGACAACCGGCGACGTCTCGATGACGGCGAGCACCGACTCGCTTGCCCAGAGCGTCTTCGACGAATCGCGCTCGATCATCCTGCCGCCCGGTCGCGAGGGCGGCGGCCGCGAGGATCGCCAGGAGCTCGCGCGCGTCGATGCCGATCTCCTCGACAGCCTCCTCAACAGCGCCGGCGAAGTCAGCATCTACCGCGCGCGGCTCGAGCAGCAGTTCTCCTCGGTCGAGTTCAACCTCGCCGAGCTCAACCGCGTCGTGCAGCGCCTGAAAGAGCAGCTGCGCAACCTCGAGCTCGAGACCGAGGTGCAAATCCTCAATCGCCACGGCGACGACGGCAAGCGGCGCGATGACTTCGATCCGCTCGAGATGGATCGTTACTCCTCGCTCCAGCAGTACTCGCGCGCCCTCGCCGAGTCGACCGGCGACGTCGGCAGCGTCCAGAGCCTCCTCGAGACGCAGACACGCGAGGCGCAGAACCTCCTGATGCAGCAGGCGCGGGTCGTGACGGACCTGCAGAACGGGCTCATGCGCACGCGCATGGTGCCCTTCCAGCGCCACGTACCGCGCCTGACGCGCACCGTCCGGCAGGTCGCGAGCGAGACCGGCAAGAAGGTCGACCTCGTGGTCACGGGTGCGACCGGCGAGCTCGATCGGCAGGTGCTCGAGCGCATGCTGCCGCCGTTCGAACACATGCTCCGAAATGCCGTCGTGCACGGCATCGAGGCACCGGCCGAGCGCGTGCAGCGCGGCAAACCCGAGACGGGGCGCATCGAGGTCGCGGTGCGCCGCGAGGGTGCCGAGGTCGTCATCGTCGTCACCGACGACGGCGCCGGCATGAACCTGCGCGCGATCCGCGACAAGGCGCTCGCGCTCGGCCTCATCCAGCCCAAGCACGCGATCTCGGACGAGGCGGCGATGCAGCTGGTCCTCGAGCCCGGCTTCTCGACCGCGAGCAGCCTGACCCAGGCCGCCGGCCGCGGCGTCGGCATGGACGTCGTCGCGACCGAGATCAAGCGGCTCGGCGGCGCGCTGCAGATGGACACGACCACGGGGCGCGGTACGCGCTTCACGATCCGCCTGCCGTTCACGCTCGCGATCTCGCAGGCCCTGATCGTGCGCACCGGGGACGAGCTCTACGCGCTGCCGCTGCCGACCGTCGAGAGCGTGGTGCGCCTCCCGCGCGCCGAAGTGCAGCAGCACCTCGCCGCGGAGAGCGCGAGCTTCGAGTACGGCGGCCAGCGCTACCGCTTCCAGCACCTCGGCAACTTCATCGGCGGCGTCGCCTCGCTCCTGCCGGAGAACGACCTGCCGGTGCCGGTCGTCCTCATCCGCGCGGGCGACTCCTCCACCGCGCTCGTCACGGACGAGCTGGTCGGCAGCCGCGAGATCGTCGTCAAGAACGTGGGTCCGCAGGTGTCCGGCATCCGCGGCATCGCGGGCGCGACCATCCTCGGCGACGGGCGCA
>CAYNCY010000452.1:0-3590 GCA_964395195.1 uncultured Steroidobacteraceae bacterium | reverse complement strand
GATGCGCCGCTCGCGCCCGGCTACACGAGCGAGGTGTGCCTGACGCTCGAGCCCTGGCTCGCCGCCGTGACGCGTCCGCTCGCAGCCGGCATCGCGCTCTTCATCGATTATGGCGCCGCCCGGCGCGAGTACTACGGCCCCGAGCGCAGCGCCGGCACGCTTGCCTGCTACCACCGCCAGCGCCGTCACGAGGATCCGTTCGTGAACCTGGGCCTTCAGGACCTGACCGCGTGGGTGGACTTCACGCGCGTCGCGGAAGGCGCGCTCGCCGCCGGGCTCGAGGTCGCCGGCTTCGCGCCGCAGGCGCACGTGCTGCTGGCGCTCGGCTTCGAGGCAGAGCTCGCCGCGGCGCGGGCGCTCGAGCCCGCCGCGCGCGAGCCGCTCGCGGGACGGCGCGCGGCGCGCCTGGTGCTACCGGGCGAGATGGGCGAGACCTTCAAGTGCATCGCGCTCGCGCGCGACTACGCCGCGCCGCTTCGCGCCTTCGCGCTTCGCGACTTCACGGACTCGCTGTAGCGGGACGGGCGGCGACGAACGGTGCAAGCGCGGCGAGGCGGCGCCGGCGCAGCTCCACGCCGATCTCAGGCCCCTTGAAGCGCGCGCGCTCCTCTTCGGGGAGGGTCACCGCCGCGACGAGGGCGCGCGCTTCGCGCAGCCAGCTGGCCTGCGGATACGGGCGCTCGGCGAAGCCGCCGCGTCCGCGGTAGTCGGCCTCGCAGGCCGTCAGGAACTCATCGAAGCGCTCCGGCCGTCGAAAGGCGTCCGAGTTCTCCAAGAGCTCGAGCACCGTGCCCGTGCGCAACTCGAAGGCCCGGTGGCTGAGGCCGTGGTAGCGCGCGACCAGCGTTGCGAGGTCGCGAAAGTCGTTGGGGACCCTGAGCCGCGCGACGAGCGCCTCGACGAGCGCGACACTGCGCACTTCGTGGCCGGTGTGCTTCGGCCACTCGGCCGCGGGTGTCTCGCCCTTGCCGAGGTCATGCGTCAGCGCCGCAAAGCGCACCCGCGCGAGCGGGCTCAGGGCGGCGGCCGCCTCGAGCACCATGAGGATGTGCACGCCCGTGTCGATCTCCGGGTGCCAGCGCTCCGGTTGCGGGACGCCGAACAGCCGATCGACCTCCGGGAAGATCACCTTGAGCGCGCCCGCGGCGCGCAGCACCGAGAAAAAGACCTGGGGCGCCGGTTCCGCGAGCGCCTTCGCCGTCTCCTGCCAGACGCGCTCCGGCACGAGCGCAGCCGCTTCGCCCGCGGCAACCATGCCCTGCATGAGCACGAGCGTCTCGGGCGCCACCTCGAATCCGAGCGGCGCGAAGCGCGCGGCGAAGCGCGCGACGCGCAGGATCCGGACCGGGTCCTCGGCGAAGGCCTCCGAGACGTGGCGGAGCGTGCGCGCCGCGAGATCCCGCGCGCCGCCGTAGGGATCGATCAGCGTGCCGTCGGGCGCCTCGGCAATCGCATTGATCGTGAGGTCGCGGCGCTTCAAGTCCTCCTCGAGCGTGACCGCCGGATCGAAGCGCGTTTCGAAGCCGCGGTAGCCGGGCCCGGTCTTGCGCTCGGTGCGCGCGAGCGCGTGCTCCTCGCGGGTCGTGGGATGAAGGAAGACCGGGAAGTCGCGCCCGACACGGGTGTAACCGAGGCCCTCGAGTTCCGCCTCGGTCGCGCCGACCACGACCCAGTCGCGCTCCTTGACGGGGAGCGAGAGGAGCGCATCGCGCACCGCACCGCCGACGAGATAGGTCCGCATGGGCCGATTCTAGCGGCGCGGCGTCGCCGGCGCAGGGCGCGCTAGACTCAAACCGCACCACCGTGCCTCCCGGACCCGCTGCCGATGCTCCATCGCGCCCTCCTGACGCTGCTTGCCTGCCTGCCGCTCGCGGGCTGCTACCTCCTCGAGAGCGCCGAGGGCCAGCTCGCGTTGAATGCGAGCCGCGTGCCAATCAAGACGGTGCTCGCGCGTCCCGACACGCCCTCGCGACTCAGGACCTGGCTCGAGCTCGCGACGCGCATCCGCGACTTCGCCTCGAGCGACCTCGGTCTCCCGGACAACAAGAGCTACCGCTCCTACGCGGACGTGAAGCGCCGCTTCGTCGTCTGGAACGTGTTCGCGGCGCCGGAGTTCTCGGTGGATCCCAAGACCTGGTGCTTTCCGGTCGCGGGCTGCGTCGCCTACCGCGGGTATTTCAAGGAAGCGCTGGCGCGCCGCTTCGAGTCCTCACTCAAGGCCGAAGGCTACGACGTGCTGGTCGGCGGCGTCGCCGCCTACTCGACGCTCGGTCACTTCAGCGACCCCGTGCTGAACACGATGCTCGACTGGGACGAGCCGCAGCTCGCGGGGCTCCTCTTCCACGAGCTCGGCCACCAGCTGATCTACGTCAAGAACGACACGGCGTTCAACGAGGCCTTCGCGACCGTCGTCGAGAACGAGGGCGTGCGCCGCTGGCTCGCCGCCGAAGGGCGAAGCGATGCGCTCAGCACCTACCGGGCGCGCGAGGCGAAGTACGCGGAGGCGGTCGCGATGCTCGGCGTGACGCGCGCGCGCCTGCGCGCGCTCTATGCGGGCCCGCTCGGGGAGGCCGACAAGCGCAGGGCGAAGGCGGCGGAGTTCGAGCGCCTGCGCGGTGAATACCAGGCGAGGCGCGACTATTTCGGCAAGAACTACGAGTGGCTGTTCGGGGCCGACCTCAACAACGCGATGCTGGTGTCGGTGGCGGCGTACCAGGACTGCACGCCCGGGCTCGAGGCACGGCTCAAGGCCGTGGACGGGAACCTTTCGGCGTTCTATGCCGAGGTGCGCGCACTCGCCAAGCGCACGGCCGCCGAGCGGCACGCCGCGGTCTGCGTCGCGCCCTGATGCCCTGGAGCTTGAGTGCCCTAGTGCCCTAGTGCCCCTGGGTCTCGGCAGAGACCGCGACGAGCTTGAGCTCGCCGCCCCGCCGCTCGACACGCGACACCTCGCGGCTCTCGGTGACGATCTGCCGGCCCTCGAACACGAAGGACTCGCGCACGTGGCTGACGACTGTCGCGCCCGGCGGCTCGTGCTCGAGCGTCACCTCGAGGTTCGTGACCTCGTAATCGTACTGGCCGAGATCCTTGAGCGCGGCGTAGCCCGTGCTCAGCATCTCGAGGTATTCATCGCGGGTCAGCAGGGTCACGTGCTCGCGACCCTCGACGGTGCTGCGAAGCTCGATCCCGCAGTCCGCTGACAGCAACGCGGCGAGCTTGCCGAGATCGCGCGCCCGCGAGACGTTCTCGACGTGCGTCATGAACGTGCGGACGTCCTCGGCGCGCGGCGGGTCGTCGGCGCTGGCCGCGAACGTCGCGCTCGCGGTGCACAAGAGAAGGCAAAGCAGGAGGCGGCGCATGGTCCGCAAAGTCTCCGCCCGACTCCGGCCGCAGACTGCGACCGCCGTCACGGCTCGTCGATGCGTATCCCCGCCGCGCGGCGGTATTGGGCGTAACGCACCGCGGGCTGGCCGGCACCGAGGTAACCAGGCACTGCGGCCTTGGGTCCGGTGACCGTGAGGCCGAGCCGGCCGAACCCGTTCTCGGTGCAGACCGAGTCGACCCCGAGCGAGCGGAAGTTGTCGAGGGAC
>CAYNCY010000451.1:0-3597 GCA_964395195.1 uncultured Steroidobacteraceae bacterium | reverse complement strand
CGGGACGCGAGCGCCTAGAATGACCGGCGTCGCGAACCGCGCGGCGGAAAACGGAGAACCGTGATGCTCGAGACCATTGCGATCGTGCTTGTCATCCTCTGGCTGGTTGGACTCGTGAGCTCGTACACGATGGGTGGCTTCATCCACGTGCTGCTCGTGGTCGCGATCATCGTGGTGCTCATCCGCTTGATCCGCGGCAGGGTCTAGCTCGCTCGCCAGGTGACCCCCGCCCAACTCAAACGAGGCCGCCCATGAACGCAACTCGCATCGCCGGAATCATCCTCATCCTCGCAGGCGGGCTCAGCCTCGCGTACGGCGGCTTCACGTACACGAAAGAGACGCACAAGGCGGCGATCGGGCCGCTCGAGCTCGCGGTGAAGGACCAGAACCACGTCGAGATCCCGCCGTGGGCGGGCGTGCTCGCGATTGTCGCGGGGGGCGTCCTCGCCTTCGGAGTCATCGGCAAGCGCTGAGCCGGCGGGACGTCCGCGCACGCTCGACGCTGCCTCCGAATCCATGGCCTATCCTTACGTAAGCGACCTCGTCCGCGAGCTGACCGGGCTCAACCTGCCGTTGCCGGTGCCGATGTTCGGCCTCCTGGTCGCGACCGCGTTCGTCGCGGTCACGCTCATTTTCCAGGCCGAGTTGAAGCGCCTGCACGCGGCGGGCCTCCTCGGTCCCGCCCGGCAGCGCGGCCGCGACTCCGCGGGTCGTCCAGTCGACGTGCCGGTTCCCCCTGAGGATCTCGCGAGCAACCTGTCGCTGACGGTGCTGTTCGCCGGCTTCGTCGGCGCGCGCATCTTCAGCTTCTTCGAGTATCCGCGCGAGTTCCTCGCCGATCCCGTCGGTGCGATCTTCTCGCGCACGGGCTTCACCTACTACGGCGGCCTCGTACTCGGCCTCGTCGCGGGTATCCTGTACGCGAGGTGGAAGCGGATTGCGCTGCTTCCCGGGCTCGATGCGGTCGCGCCCGCGATCGCAATCGGCTACGGCATCGGCCGGCTCGGTTGCCAGCTCTCGGGCGACGGCGACTGGGGCACTCAGGCCGTGCTCGCGGCAAAGCCCGCGTGGCTGCCGCTCTGGCTCTGGGCCGAGACCTACGATCACAACGTCGTCGGCATCGTGCTCCCGCCGCCCGGCGTCTACCCGACTCCGCTCTATGAGTTCGGAATGGCCGTCGTGACCTTTGCGATCCTCTGGGCGCTGCGCCGTCATCCCTTCCGCGCGGGCTGGCTCTTCGCGCTCTACCTCGTGCTCTCCGGGAGCGCCCGCTTTCTCGTCGAGCTCATCCGCGTGAACCCGGTGTTCCACCTCTTTGGCTTCACGGGCTCGCAGGCCGAGTTCATCTCCGCGGCCGTCATCGCAGCCGGGCTCGCGGGACTTGCGATCACCACGCGCCGTCGCCTGCCGACCGCCACTCCGGCCACCGTCGATCCCTCCAGACCGTCCTAACTCTCTGATTAAGGGTCGATTTCTGTCGGAATTATTAATAACGGAACGGTACTGTTGCGTTTAGATCTTATGTCGAGTAGCGTCGTCCCATCGATCCCGCCGCACTCATATAGGAAGGAGCGCCCCGTGCGAATCCCCCGCAAAGCCGCCATCGCCACCGTCGCGACCGCGGCGCTCGCCTGTCTTCCCATCGCGCCCGCGCTCGCCGGCGGCCATGGCTTCTTCTTCCATCCGTTCGGTCTCGGCCGCGGAGTCGTCGGCGCCGTCGGTGCCGTCGCCGCGATCGCGACGCTGCCGCTCGCGATCGCCTCCGCGGCACTCTCGGGCGGTGAACAGGGCCCGCCGCCGGGCTACTACCCGCCCGCGCCGGCCTACTATCCGCCGCAGGGTTACTACGCGCCGCAGCCCGCGTACTACGCACCGGCGCCGTACTACGCGCCGCGCGCGTACTACGGAGCCCCCGCGTACGGCTACGGTCGGGCACCCGGCTACTACGCGCCGCGCGGCGGCTACTCCGGTGGACACCCCGGCTATCATGGCGGCTACGGTGGCTACCAACCCTCCCGCTCCGGGTACTCCGGCTACAGGCGCTGACGGCGCGCGTCGCATCCAGCGCGCCCGCACCGGCCGCGGCGGCCGTCCGTCGCGCGTCGATGCGCTCAAGCTCGGCGAGCGCATCCTCGACGTCGCGACCGAACTCTTCCTGAGCGAGGGCTACGGCGCGACCAGCATCGAGGCCGTCGCCTCGCGCGCCGGGATTTCCAAGCGCACCTTCTATCACCGCTTCGACGGCAAGGCCTCGCTCTTCGCCGCCGTCGTCCACCGCATCATCGAACGCATCCGTCCGCCCGCGAGCGTGCCGCTCCTCGAGGGCGCGACGCTCCCCGAGATACTGAAGCGCCTCGCCGGCTTCATCCTCGACGCCGCGCTCTCGCCGCAGGCGATCGCACTCCACCGCACGATCACCGCCGAGTCCGCGCGCTTTCCCGAGCTCGCGCGCGCCGTCAACGACGAGGGCGGTTCCGAGGAGGCGATCGCGCTGATCGCAGGTCTTCTCGAGCGCGAGTGCCGCAATCCGCCGCTAGGCGCCACCGCGCGCGCCGTGGCGGCCCAGCAGTTCCTCGACATGGTGATCACGACGCCGCAGCGCCGCGCGCTCGGACTCGGGACGCCGATGTCGGCGAAGGAGCTCGAGGACTGGTCCAACGACGCCGTGGCGCTCTACTTGAACGGCTGCCTCGGCTGGGCCGCGCGCGCCTGACTGGCCCGCGCGCCCCGCACCACTAGCGCGTCTTTTCCGCCTCGATCGAGCCGATCACGAGCCTAAGCAGCTGCACGCGCGCGAGGGAGTAGTCCTTGCCGGTCGCGACGGGCCAGGCGCTATTCATCGCGACCACGATGTGCCGCGCGGGGTCGACGTGGATCATCTGGCCGTGTATGCCGATCGCATCGAACGTGCCGTCATCGCGCGTCCACCACTGGAACCCGTAACCCCGGTCGGGCACGCCGATGTCGGCCTGCTTCTTCGTCGCGGCCTCGAGCCAGCCGTCCGCCACGATCGACTTGCCGTCGATGCGCGCCCCCTCGAGGATGAACTCACCGACCCGCGCGAAGTCCCGCGTCGTCGCCTGGAAGCAGCAACCGCCCTGCTCGTGCTCGGTGACATCGAGGTGCCACGACGCATCCGCCTCCATGCCATAGCGTGACCAGATCTTCTCGGAGAGGTAGCTCGCGAGGGACTTCCCCGTCGCGCGACTCACGAGGACGCCGAGCAGGTTCGTTTCGCCCGTCTTGTAGACCCACTTCTCGCCCGGCGGCGATTCGCGCGGCAGGCGGCGCATGTAGCTCACCGTCGCATCGACGCCCTTGTCGGGCGGGGTCGAGTAGAAGAGCGCGACATCGGAGTTGAGGTCGGTGTAGTCCTCGTTCCACTTGACGCCCGAGGTCATCGTCAGCAGCTGGCGCACCGTCACGCCGTCGTAGCCCGCACCGCCGAGCTCGGGGATGTAACGGGTCACGGGATCATCGATGCTCTTGATGAACCCGTCCTTGAGCGCCGCGCCGACGAGCGTGCTCGTCAGGGACTTCGCGACCGAGAACGACGTCCAGGGATGGCTCGCATCGTGACCGAGGCCGTAGTACTCG
>CAYNCY010000450.1:0-3604 GCA_964395195.1 uncultured Steroidobacteraceae bacterium | reverse complement strand
CGCCGAGATCCGCAGGCGCGTCGCCGCGCGTGTTGCAAAAACGAAGCCGGGCGACTGGATCGTCGGCTCCGGCTGGGACGAGGGGAAACTCGCCGAGGGGCGCTACGTGAAGGCCTCCGACCTCGACGCGATTTCGCCAGTGAATCCCGTGTGGCTCGAGCACACGACCGGCCACTACGGCACCGCGAACAGCGCCGCGCTCAGGCTCGTGCACATCGACGCCTCGACCCCGAATCCCCCGGCCGGCACGATCGATCGCGACGGCAACGGCCAGCCGACGGGCGTGCTCAAGGAGGGCGCGAAGGACGTGCTGACCGCGGTGATCCCGCCGCCGACGCCCGAGCAGTGGCGCAAGGGCATCCTCGCGAGCCTCGATCTCATGCACCGCGAGGGCATGACCGGGGTCAAGGATCCGGACATCTCGCAGCCCGAGTGGGATGCGTACGAATCGCTCGCGCGCGAGGGCAAGCTCACGGCGCACGTGTGCGTGCTGTGGCACTCGGGGCTCTCGACCGACGCGGTGCACGCGATGATCGCGCACCTGCAGACGCTGCCGCGTCCGCCGGCGGCCGTGCACGAGAACCTCGTCTCCTGCGGCGTCAAGTTCTTCATGGACGGCAGCGGTGCCGGCCGCACGGCCTGGGTGTACGAGGACTGGTACAAGAACTTCACCGACATCGACACCGGCAACAAGGGCTACCCGCTGATCGATCCCGACCAGTACCGGGCCGACGTCGGGCTCTACAACGCCGCCGGCGTGCACGTCTCGACGCACGCGGTCGGCGATCGCGCGATCGACTGGGTCGTCGATACCTACGCGAAGGTGCTGGCGGCGGAGCCGACGCAGGGACTGCGCCACGGGATCATCCACGCCAACTTTCCGACCGACCACGCGCTCGAGGCGATGGCCGACCTGCAGAGGCGTTTCGATGCGGGCTACCCGGAGACCCAGCCGCCGTTCACGTGGTGGATCGGCGACAACTATGCGGCGAACCTGGGACCGAAGCGCATCGGCCGGATCAATCCGTATCACACCTACCTCGAGCGCGGCATCCGCTATGCAGCGGGCTCGGACTACGCGGTGACGCCGCTCCCGGCGCGCTACGGCCTCTGGGCGTCGGTCGCGCGCACCACCGCGCGCGGCAAGTTCGGCCCACAGCCTTTCGGCACCGCCGAGTCGGTGGATGCCATGACGGCGCTCAAGTCGTACACGATCTGGGCCGCGGCGCAGCTCTTCCTCGAGCACGAGTCGGGCTCGCTCGAAACCGGCAAGAGCGCTGACATCGCCGTGTGGGACCGGGACCCGACGACAGTGCCGGCCGCGGATCTCAAGGACCTGAAGTGCGAGCTCACGCTCTATCGTGGCGCGGTCGTCTATCGGGCCAAGGGCTCGCCCGTCAGCGTCGGCGCTAAGGCGCGCGCGGTTTCACGAACCTGAGCGTGAAGCGATCGCTCTCGCCGATCGCGGCGTAGCGCGCGCGATCCTTGTCGCCGAGCCGCCAGGTCGGCGGCAGCGTCCACACGCCCTGCTCGTAGTCGCGCGTGTCCTTGGGATTCGCGTTGATCTCCGAAGCGCCGGCGAATTCAAAACCGGCGCCGCGCGCAAGTTCGATCGCATAGGCCTCGTTGACGTAGCCGTTCGGTGCCGCGGGATCGACGGGCGCCGTCGGATCCGCGCGGTGGTCGACGATTCCGAGCACGCCGCCCGGCTTCAGCGCCGTGAACATCGCGCGCAGCATCGCGGCCGCTGCCTGGTCACGCGCGAGCCAGTTGTGCAGGTTCCGGAACGTCACGATCAGGTCAACCGAGCCCGGCGGCGCGGGGTTCATGGCGCCCGGGTACTGCAGGGCGGTGACCGTCACGCGGTCGTAAAGATCGGGGCTCGCCTCGAGTTTCGTGCGGAACGCGCCGACGCCGTCCTTGACGACCTTGAGGTCGGAGTTCGGATCCCAGTTCGCCGCGATGTAGTGCCCGTGCTCGCGAAGGAGGGGGGCCAGCACCTCGGTGTACCAGCCACCGGGACCCGCCCAGACTTCCATCACCGTCTGGTCCGAGCGGATGCCGAAGAATTCGAGAGTCTGGCGCGGATGGCGGTAGACGTCGCGCGCGCGGTTCGCCTCCGAGCGGTGGGCGCCTGCGAGCACGCGATCGAGGTCGGCGAGGGTCGCGGCGTCGGTGTGCGCACTCGCGGGCAGCCGGACGGCGGGTACGGGCATGGCGGGGCCGGGTGTCGCGGTCGGCCGCGCCGGCTTTGATGCGCAGCTCGCGAGGAAAGCGAGCGCGAGCGCAAGGCCTAGCGCCGGGATCGACAGGGGTAACCGACGGTTCATTCCACTCCCCGGAACAAAAACCCCGCCTCGAAGGCGGGGTCAGAGTTTTCGCTCGGTGTCGTTTTGATTGAGCGGGCTTAGTAGTTCCGGCCGCCGTAGCCGCCGCCACCGCCGCCGTACCCACCACCGCCACCGCCGCCGCCGTATCCGCCGCCACCGCCACCGCGGGAGCCGCCGTATCCGCCGCCGCCACCACCACCACCCGGTCGCGGGCCGCGTGCCGGCCGCTCCTGGGCTTCGTTCACACGCAGCGGTCGCCCGCCCATGTTGAACCCGTTCATCTGGGAGATCGCCGTCTGCGAGTCGGAGCTCGACATCTCGACGAAGCAGAAACCGCGCGGGCGGCCTGTCTCGCGATCGTTGATGAGCTTGACCGACTCAACCTTCCCGTGCGCTTCGAACAGCGAACGGACTTCGTCCTCAGTCGCTGAAAAGGGCAAGTTGCCTACGTAAATGGTCGTCATCGAAACATCTCACTCGCTCAGGCGTGCCCGCGGCCAGAAGCCTTGGTGCATCGCGGTTCTCAACCCCGGACCACATGTTCGGCACGGGCGTCCACGCAATCTCGTGTACACCCGCGGCGGCATGAGCCCGAACCGTAGGTCGTGCGCTGAATCAACTCGGTCGGGCCAGCAATACGAGCGTCGGTGCAAAAAACATACGTTTTATTGGACCGACCCACACGCCCGTCAAAGCAGATGCGGCGAATACAACCGCGATCGATGCTACGCGGTCCAAAACGGGCGCGCAATTTTCCGCCATAAAGATCAAGGACTTTGGCAATGCACTGCACAATTTCCGCGATGTCGCGCGCCAACAACAGCGCGGCGGGGACGATTTTGCGGGTGTCCCGCCATCGCCAGTTGAAGGCTCGTCCGGTCGCGGGGGTTCCATCCGCCGGCCAAGGACTTAGCCGGCGCGGGCGGTCCGCGCGGCGAGCGGTGCCGCGCCAGGCCTGATCAGCCGTTCAACTCGTTGTCGGGCTCGAGGTAGGCGTAGCCGTGCAGCTCCGCCTCGTAGAAGCGCTTGAGGCGCTGGCTCTCCGGCACCGAAAGGCGGTTCTCGCGGACGGCCCGTTCGCAGTCGCGCGCGAGGCGCGGGTAGAGCTCGTCGGTGTCGTACTCCATGTAGCCGAGCACCTGAATCGCCGTGTCGCCCTTGACCGTCTCCTCGATCCACCAGCCACCTTCTTCCAGAAGGCGGATGTGCACGACGTGCGTGTCGCCGAAAAGGTTGTGCAGGTCACCGAGCGTCTCCTGGTAAGCGCCCACCAG
>CAYNCY010000449.1:0-3608 GCA_964395195.1 uncultured Steroidobacteraceae bacterium | reverse complement strand
CGGCTTTCGCTGGAGCTTCTTCGAGCACTCGGACGTCAGCGTCGGCACGAGCCTCGGGATGACGCTCGGGTTCTTCTTCGTCTGCCTCGCCGTCGTCGCGTGGATCTTCAAGACGGGCTACCGTCTAAAGAATTGACAAGATCGGCCCGCGGGGCCGTCGACGCATTGACGGTGTCGAGGCGCGGTCGTAGCGTCTGCCGAGCCCGCGCTCACGCCCAGAGGCCGCATGACCGCCCTCGCCGTCCGCCGGATCGGCAGTCTCCTCGCGATTCTGCTCGCCACGGGAGCCGTGGCGCGCTCCGGCATGGCCCGCGCCGACACTCTCGGCAGCGTCACCGTCGAGGCGCAGCGCGATCGCGCGAAGCTAAAGAAAGGGATCGAGAAGTTCGTTCGCTCGGCGGTCATTCGACCGCACGGCGATGAGTCACTGCTCCGCTGGGACCACGCGGTCTGTCCGCTCGTCGCCGGTCTCGACAAGGAGGCGGGCGAGTTCTTCCTGACGCGGTTCTCCGACAACGCCCGCGCCGCGAAGGTGCCGCTCGGCGCCGCGGACTGCCAGCCGGACCTCTTCATCATTGTCGCGGCGGAGCCAGAGCGGTTCCTCAACCTCTGGTGGCACCGCAGTCCCTATCTCTTCAACACGCATTTCGGGATTGCGCCGGTCAAGAAGTTCATCGAGTTCGATCGGCCGGTGCGCGTCTGGTACAACGCGGTCATCAGCCCCGCCGACGGCGGCGCGCTGGTGGGCGGGCTCCTCGATGTGAACGCAGGCTCCGGCCTCACGGACGTGCCGACGAACCACATTCCGAACAGCCTCGGCTCGCGGATCAGGTACACGGTGGTCCGGAACACCGCGACCGCCATCGTGATCATCGACGCGAAGGCGATCCGCGCGCTCAACATCGGGCAACTGGTCGACTACGTGACCATGGTCGCGCTGCTCGAGCTCGACCTCGACAAGGACGTCGGCGAAGTGCCGTCGATCCTGACGCTGTTCCGCAATGCGAGCGCAGCACCGTCCGAAATGACGCCGTGGGACAAGGCGCTCTTGCGCGCGCTCTACACGACGCCGCAGGGCACGCGCGTGCAGGTCTCGCAGATGGAGACGGCGATGATCGGGCAGCTGACGGCGCCCTAGCGCGAGCGTCGGTCGCCCGCCAGCGCTACTTCTTGACGGGCGGCTGCCAGAGCTCGACGCGCTGGCCCTCGGGATCGGTGACCCACCCGAAGCGTCCGAACTCGGACTCCTCGACCTTGTCGTCGACTTTCGCGCCGAAGGCGCGCAGCTGCGCGAGCATCGCATCGAGGTTGCTGACGCGGAAGTTGAACATGGTCGGACCCGGGAAGTACTCCGAGCTCTCGGGGAAGAGCGACCAGACGAGCTTCCCGGGATCCTCGCTCTTGAACGGAAACATGGCCATGAACGTCGGGCCGCCGAAGTTGTTGAGGTTGACGCCGAGCGCGTCGCGGTACCAGACCGCGAGTGCCGCCGGGTCCCGGACCTTGCGAAAGCACCCACCGAGCCCCAGGACTTTCTCGCTCATGTCGCCGCGCTCCTTTCGTTGTGGCTGGGTCGGAGTATACGGGTCCGGACGTGACGCTCACGCTAAGGGCGCAGCGCCTTGCGAACGACGAGCTTGAGGCCGGACCAGACCTCGCTCACCGCGCACACCTTGACGTCGACGAAGCCGAGCGGCAGCGCAACGTCGCGGATCAGGTTCTCGGTGACCTCGGACTCGACGCCGGAGGTCTTCTTGGGCCAGGACACCCAGACGGCGGCCTCGGGCCCGAGCGCGGTCCTGAGTCCGCCCAGCGTCGCGGTCAGTTCCGCCTTGCGCTTCACGAACACGTGCGCAATCCCGGTCGTGGCGCCCGCGCGCTTCACGAAGCGCACCCCGGCAGGGAGCGGCGCAAGCCAGGCACGGTAGTCGGCCGGCGCATTCAGCGTCATGACTTCGGCATCGGCCTGGATCCCGAGCTTCCTGGCGAGTGGCGTCCCGGAGTAGCCGGGGGTTGCGGCGGTCTTGGGCACGACGGGATCGCTCCTTCAGCCGACGCCACGCGCGACCAGCAGCGCCGCGATTCCGAGCGCCAGGCACAGCGGTGAGTAGGCGATGGTGTCGAGGCGCGCGAAGGCGCCGGCGCGCTCGCGCTTGAAGAAGCCGACCAGGCGGAAGTCGCCGATCGCGCGCGCGATCAGCCCGGCACCAATCACGGCCGTGAGGATGCGAGCGAGGTGCACGCGCTCCGGGCCCCCGAAGAGTCCGCCCGCCGCGGCGACGATGAACGCGGCGCCGACGAGCGCGACGGCGACGGCGAACGTTGCGATGCGACCCGGCACGAACGCGGCGCGGCCGCCGAGTTCCGGGATGGCGGCCGACTTGCCGAGGCGGCCGCCGAACGCCCAGTAAATGTGGATGAGCGCGAGAATGACGAAAATGCCCGCGAGGACGCCTGCCACGGCCGCCGTCATCGGCGTGCCCCTCGGCCGGAGTCGTTGAGGCAGTTACGGACGGATCGATGCATCGAGGTGAGCGAGCACGTTGGGCCACGCCTCCGCGTGCCGTTTCGCAGACTCCGCATCCGGAAATCCGGCGTGGATCAGGTGCAGGTCAGTCCCGCCGCCGTTCGGCGTCAGTGTCAGCGTGACCAGGGTCTCCGCGCCCCGGGTGCCGCTCGTGACCCAGGTGAGCTCAACGAGCCCGTCCGGAACGAGCCGCACGAAGCGCCCGAAGTGCGCGTGCCGCGTCCCCGCGTGCTCGGTCTCCCAGAAGAACGGCGCGTCGACCTCCGGTCGCATGCGCAGCGTCCCCGGCACGGCGAACCAGCGCTCGAGTCCCTCCGTCCAGGCGCGATAGAGCGCGGCGGGCGGCGCGACCATCGTTCGCTCCGCGGCGGCCGTGTGGGGCCGTGAGGCGAGGTCGGGCGGTGCGAGGGACGACTTGCGCGCGGCGCCCAGGTTGAACACGAATCCGTACGGGTCGCGGACGTAGCAACGGGGGACGGCCGGGTCTTCCTCGACGACCGTGCAGCCGGCCGCCAGGAGCCGGCGACGCGCGGCGGCGACGTCGGGTACGAGGAGCTCGAAGACGGGCGCCTGGGCGTCGCCGCGCTCGACGTAGAGGCGAAGCGCGCCCGTCTCGAAGCCGAGGATCCCCTCGCCTTCGTAGGCGATCGGGAGGCCGAGGACCGTCCCGTAGAACTGCCGCGCCGCGTCGAGGTCGGCGGTGCGCAGGATCACCTCGCGCGTCGATCGGAATGCCTCGCTCATCGCGGCCTCCCGAGGTTGCCTAGCGAGGGCGCTTCGGCTCGCGGTCGGCCCGCATCAGGGTGCTCTTGCCGAAGAGCGACTCGATCAGGTCGACCGCGAGCGTCGCGGTCCGGTTCCTCACATCGAGCGCGGGGTTGAGCTCCATGATGTCGAGCGAACGCAGCCGTCCGGTGTCGGCAATCATTTCCATGCAGAGCTGCGCCTCGCGGTAGCTCGGGCCACCCGGTACCGTGGTCGCGACGCCGGGCGCGATGTCGGGGTCGAGGAAGTCGACGTCGAAGCTGACGTGCAGGTGCGTCTGCTCGTCCATGTCGGCGAGCGCGAGGTCCATCGTCGC
>CAYNCY010000448.1:0-3610 GCA_964395195.1 uncultured Steroidobacteraceae bacterium | reverse complement strand
ACCCCGGATGCGACCGGCCGCACCGAGCGCCGCCGGCTCGAAATCGACGTCCGCTGGATGGTCGATGCGCGAGGGGTCGTATAGGATCGCGCCGGACTCGGTCGGGATGCGCACCAGCGCCATGTCGCCTCTCACAGCCTTCCTGCAATCGCCACCCAAGTCGGTCTGCGTGCTGCGCCTGTCGGCGATCGGCGATGCGTGCCACACGCTCGCGGTGGTGCGCACCCTGCAGAGCGCGTGGCCGGCGACGCGCTTCACCTGGATCATCGGCGCGCTCGAGCACAAGCTGATGCGCCTCGTGCCCGAGGTCGAGTTCATAAGCTACCAGAAGCGCGGCGGCCTCGCCGAGTACCGGCGCCTGCGGCGCGAGCTCGCGCCGCGACGCTTCGACGTGCTGCTGCACATGCAGCTCGCCTTCCGCGCGAGCCTCATTTCATCGCTCGTGAAGGCGCCGATCAAGCTCGGCTTCGACCGGCCGCGCGCGCGCGAGCTGCAGTGGCTCTTCACGACCGATCGCATCCACGCCGCCGGCAACCAGCACGTGCTTGATTCGCTCTTCGGCTTCGCCGAGGCACTTGGCGTGCACGACCGCACGCTCCGCTGGGACGTGCCGCTGCCGCCCGCCGCCGAGGAGTACGCCAGGGGGCTCATCCCGGACTCGCGCCCGACGCTCGTGATCAGCGGCTGCTCGAGCCACGTGCTCAGGAACTGGCGGCCGGAGTTCTACGCGGCGATCGCCGAGCACGCGAGTCGCGTGCACGGCATGCGCGTGATCCTGTGCGGGGGGCCCGGGCCCGTCGAGCGGGCGATGGCGGATGCGATCGGACGCGCCGCCCGGGTGCCGCTGCAGGACCAGGTCGGCAAGGACACGCTGCCCGAGCTCCTCGCGCTCCTCGCCCGCGCGGACGTCCTCCTCTCGCCCGATTCCGGCCCCGCCCACATGGCAACGATGGTCGGAACCCCGGTGATCGGGCTCTACGCCGCGACCAACTCGATCCGCACCGGCCCCTATCTCAGCCGCACGCACTGCGTCGACCGCTACTCCGAAGCCGCCCGGATTTTCCTCGGCAAGGAACCGCAGCAGATGGGCTGGGCGACCAAGGTCGAAGTGCCGGGCGTGATGGACCTCATCACGCCGGCGGCGGTGACCGCCAAGCTCGATGCGCTGATGCGCCAGGCCCGCCGCCGCCGTTAGCCCGTCCCAGGCCTTCGTGCTAGGCTCCCGCCGCCTCGATGAACCCCGGCTCGTCACCGTCGCTCCGCCCATTCCGACCGCGCCGGTTCCCGGACCTCGTGCGCGTCGGCAGCCCCCATGACGGCGGTTACGTCCTGCCCCGCTCGACGATCACCTCGAGCGGCGCGCTCCTCAGCCTCGGCGTCGAGGCGAACTGGGAGTTCGAGGAAGGCGCACTCGCGCTCAACCCCGCCCTCAGCGTCACCTGCGTCGATGGCACCACGGGCCCCGAGGTCATCCGCGCACGGGCGCTCAAGGAAATGGGCCGCGCGCTCGTGCGCCTGCGCCCGGTCAAGTTCGCGCGCATGCTGAAGCTCCTGCGCCAGGCGAGCGCCTTCAAGACCTTCTTCGCCGAGCACGAGTTCCTGCCGCTGATGGTGGGACCCAGGCCGGGCGCCGGCTTCGCGACCGTGCCCGAGCTTCTCGCGCGCGTCCGCAAGGGCGATTCGAGCCGCTGGGTGCTCATCAAGATGGACATCGAGGGCGCCGAGTACGACTCGCTCGCCGCGGCCGCGGGCACCCTCGAGCGCGTGGCCGGCATCGTGATCGAGTTTCACGATCTCGACCGGGACTGGTCGCGCTTCGAGGCGACGCTCGCCGCGCTCGATCCGACCTTCGTGATCGCGCACGTGCACGGCAACAACCACCACGGCTACGTGCCGGGCTCGAAGGTGCCGCAGACGCTCGAGCTCACGCTCGTGAACCGCGCGCTCGTTCCCGCGGGCCTCGCCGTCGCCACCGATTCCTATCCCCTGCCGACGCTCGATCGCCCCTGCGACCGGCGTCGTCCGGACCTCGCCCTCAGCTTCGAGTAAATCGCATGCCAACGCTGACCCGTCGCCTGATCGCCGCCCTCTTGGGTGCCGCCCTGCCCGCATTCGTCGCGGTCGCGGCCGGCACGCCCGACATGCAGGGCTTCACCGCCGCGAGCGCCACCACCGAAGCCGCGACCGAGGCGCGCTTCGACGCGGGGCTCTCCGCGAAGGAGATGCGCGCGTGGCTCGAGCGCATGTCCTCCGCGCCGAACCAGATTGGCGCGCCGCACGACAAGGCGAACGCCGATTTCATGCTCGGTGAGTTCAGGAAGTGGGGCTGGGATGCCGAGATCGAGACCTTCTACGTGCTCTACCCGACGCCGAAGCGCGAGCTCCTCGAGATGGTGGCGCCCAGGCACGTCCGCGCCTCGCTGACCGAGCCGCCGATCGCGGGCGACCGAAGCTCGCAGCACCCGGTCGGCGCGCTGCCGCCGTACAACGTCTACGGCGCCGATGGCGACGTCACGGGCGAGGTCGTGTACGTCAACTACGGCATGCCCGCCGACTACAAGGCACTCGAGCGGCGCGGCGTCTCGGTCAAGGGGCGCATCGCGATCGCGCGCTACGGCAGCGGCTGGCGCGGCTTGAAGCCCAAGCTCGCCTACGAGCACGGTGCGATCGGCTGCCTGATCTACTCCGATCCGCGCGATGACGGCTACGGCGCGGCGGATACGTACCCGGCCGGCGCCGGCCGCCCGGCCGAGAGCCTGCAGCGCGGCTCCGTCGCGGACATGCCGATCTACTCGGGCGACCCGCTGACCCCCGGGATCGGCGCGACGAAGGACGCACCGCGCCTGAAGCGCGAGGATGCCAAGACGATCCTCAAGATTCCGGTGCTGCCGATCTCCTACGCCGACGCGCGACCGATCCTCGAGTCGCTCGGCGGCCTGCGCGCGCCCGCGAACTTCCGCGGCGGACTGCCGTTCTCCTACCACCTGGGACCGGGACCGACGAAGGTCCACCTCGTGATCGAGTCGGACTGGTCGCTCAAGCCCGTGTACGACGTGATCGCGAAGTTGAAGGGCAGCGAGTTTCCGGACGAATGGGTGATCCGCGGCAACCACCACGACGGCTGGGTGTTCGGCGCGGAAGACCCGCTGTCGGGCAACGTCTCCATGATGGGCGAGATGAAGGCGCTCGGCGCGCTCGTGGCCGGGGGCTGGCACCCGCGCCGCACGCTCGTGTACGCGAGCTGGGACGGCGAGGAAGCGGGACTCCTCGGCTCGACCGAGTGGGTCGAGACGCACGTCGCGGAGCTCGCCGCGCACGCAGTCGCCTACGTCAATTCCGATTCGAACGGCTCGGGCTTCCTGTACGCGGGCGGCAGCCACTCGCTGCAGCGCCTGGTGGCGGAGGTCGCGGCCGGGGTCAACGATCCCAAGGTCGCGGCGACGGTGCTCGCAAAGACGCGTGCCCAGTCGATCGTCGAGGGACTCAACGGCGGCGGTGGCGAGGACGGACGGCGCGAGGCGGAGGAGCTGCTGGCGGGCGGTGAGTTGCCGCTCAATCCGCTCGGCTCCGGCTCCGACTTCACGCCGTTCCTGCAGCACACCGGTATCGC
>CAYNCY010000447.1:0-3616 GCA_964395195.1 uncultured Steroidobacteraceae bacterium | reverse complement strand
ACCGACACGACCGCCGCGTACGGCGCGGCCTGGCAACTGTGGAACTACCTGCAGATGCCGGCGTTCGCGATCGGCGCGGCGGTCTCCTCGATGGCCGCGCAAAACGTCGGCGCGCACCGCTGGGACCGCGTGCACCGCGTGGCGGGCATCGGCGTCGCCTTCCACGTGGCGGTCACGGGAACGCTGGTGCTGCTGCTCGTCACGCTCAACAAGCTCGCACTCAGCATGTTCCTCGCGCCTGGCCCGGCGCTCGAGATTGCCGGCCACATCAACGTGACGAGCGCATGGTCGTTCATTTTCTTCGGCATCTCGATGGTGCTCTTCGGCGTCGTGCGCTCCACGGGCGCAGTGATTCCACCGCTCGTCGTGCTCTTCATTGCGCTCTGGGGCGTGCGCATTCCAATCGCGCTCAGCCTCGCGCCCAGGTTCGGCGCGGATGCGATCTGGTGGAGCTTCCCGATCGCCTCGGCCGTGTCGGCTTTGCTCGCATTCGCCTACTACCGTTTCGGCGGCTGGCGTCGCGCGCGGATGATTTCGGCCGCGGCCGCATCCCCCGCGGTCGCGCAAGCGAGTGCCGGCGGCGAGTCCGTTTGAGCTCGCGAACCTCATTGCCACCGCGCTTCTGTGGAGTCACGAACGTGCGTCTCCCCGCCTGCCTGTCGGTCATCCTGATGCTCTTTGCGCCGCTCGCCCGCGCGCTCGACGTATACGCCGCGGGCGACGTCGCCCAGTGCCCGGGCGCCGCCGCCGACAGCGGCGCGGCCCGCACCGCCCGCCTGATCCCGGACGACGCGACCGTGCTCGTGCTCGGCGATTCGACGTATCCCTTCGCGGACACCGCGACGATCAAGGCCTGCTACGACCCCACCTGGGGCCGGTTCCGCGCGCACACCTTCGCGGCCCCCGGCAACCATGACTACGCGCATGGTTCGGCGCACGATTTCCTCGCGTACTTCGGCGAGCGCACGCCGGGCCACACGTGGTTTCGGGCCGCGCTCGGCGACTGGTGGGTGATCGGTCTCGACAGCAACATCGGCAGCGATGCGCTCGCCGAGCAGGAGCGCTGGCTCGAGAGCGAACTCAGGACGATCGCGGGTGACGGCAGGTGCATCGTCGCGATCTGGCATCACGCGCTTTTCTCGAGCGGGCTGCACAAGGGCGACGGCGCGCCGATGAAGCCCGCCTGGCGCGCGCTCGATGCCGCGGGTGCCGACCTCGTGCTCAGCGGGCACGAGCACTTCTACGAGTCGTTCGGGCCGCGCGACGCCGAGGGCAACGAACAGGCCGGGGGCATCCGCGAGTTCGTCGTCGGCACGGGCGGCGCGCGCCTGTCAGATTTCTCGTTGTCGTCGCAGCACCGCGACTACGCCCGCTCGTACGGCGTTCTCGAGCTCAAGCTCGAGCGCGATCGCTACGAGTTCGGTTTCAAGACGGTTGACGGCGAAGTCCGCGACCGCGGGTCGGCGACCTGCCGCCGGCCGGCGCTCGCGGCGGCGGCCCGCTAGGCGCGCGAGCTAGTCAGTCGGCGAAGTGGATCGACGCCGCGGCCTCGGCCGCGAGCGCCTCGACGGCCTTGGGATCGGTGCCACCTCGGGACAGGACCGCAACCGCGCCCGTCCCCGCCGGCACGATCACGCCGCGATACCCCGCTTCGTCGATGGTCATCGGGCGCGCGACATGCTCGTGCCTGAGCGGCATCACGGTGACGGGCCCCGCCTTCGTCTGCACGACGAGGTGCGGGACGTACCAGCCGCGGAACATGCAACTCTGGGCGTAGGTGATCGGCGCGCCGCCGGGCGCGAGCACGACCCCCGAGCGATTGAGCACGTAGGCGACCGACTCGGCGGGCACGGCGGCATCGGTGACCGTCCAGGATGCGGGCTCGTTGATCACGTGGCCGACGAGCGCGGTCGCGAGGGCGTTCCGCGGATAGATGGTCAGGAGCGTCGCGACGAGCACCGCTGCGACGACACCGGTCGCCGCGAGCGCGAACCAGACCGGGACGCGGCGCACGCGCGCGGCGACTTTGAGCGGAGTGACGGTCACGCCGGGCGCGGCCTCGAGCTCCGCCTGCGTCGGGAGCGCGCGTGCGGGCACCGGCACGCGGAGCGCGCGTGCGAGTTGGGACTCGAACGCATCGAGCTCCGCGACGAAGGCCGTGCACTCGGCGCAGGCCGCGAGGTGCGCGTCGATCTCGGCGGAGCGCTTGGCAGGCTCCGCCGTCAGCGCCGCGCGCAGTTCCGCGTGGTTCATGGCGCGGCCTCGCCGGTGAGCGCGGTGCGCAGCTTCTGGCGCGCGCGAAACAGGCGCGTCAGTACGGCGCCCGGCTTCAGGCCCATGTGCTCGGCGATTTCCTCGGTCGAATAGCCCATCAGTACCTGGAGCGCCAGCGGCTCACGATAGTCATCCTCGAGCGCGAAGATCGCGGCACGCAGATCCGCGACCTCCTGCGCGTCCTCGCCGCCGAGCGCGGGATCCTGCAGCGCCTCCACTTCCTCGACGTCGACCGTTTCGAAGCGCTTGCGCTCGAAGCGGCGCGCGAACTCGCGACGCGCGATCGTCAGGAGCCACGGCCGCGCCGCACCGTCCTCCCCGAGACCGTCGAGCGAGCGCCAGGCGCGGAGCAGCGTGTCCTGCACCACGTCCTCGGCGACCGCGCGATCGCGCGCGAGCCAGAAGGCGAATCGATAGAGATCCGGCCGCAGGCTGCCACACAGCGCCTGGAAGCGCGCGTGACGGCGTGCCGTTTCGGCGGAGTCGCTCATCTAGGGGGACCGGGCCTTGGGTTCGATTATTACGGCGCTGGCAGCCCTGCGCTCAGCGATCATGGTACACGGGGCGAACGCCTGTCGCGGTGCACCAAGGAGGTGCGCCCTGCCCCGGCGCACTGGCTGTAATAACGGGGCGGCCGGGCCGGTCTACCGATCCAGGGACGGTGCGTGCCCGGACCGCCGTGCCGCGCCCGGGGCACGGGTCGCGCTCTCTTATAGAGTGTGGGGGGGCACCCCCTGACAGCGCTTGCCACGACCGCCGCGCGCGGCGCAGGCTTCCAACGCGAACAGTTTCCACCCGACGGCCTACAGATGCAGAGCTCCCTCGGATTCGGTCTCGGCCTCCGACCGGTCCACTACACCGCTGTGCTCGACTCCGCTCCCGCCGTGGACTGGTTCGAGGTCATCACCGAGAACTACCTGGTCGGTGGCGGCCGCCCGCTCGATTTCCTTGACCGGATCCGCGCGCGCTACCCGATCGTGATGCACGGCGTCTCGATGTCGATCGGCAGCGTCGCGCCGCTCGATGAGGACTATCTCGCCCGCGTGCGCGACCTCGCGCGGCGTTGCGAACCGGAGTGGGTATCGGATCACCTCTGCTGGACGGGCGTCGACGGCCGGAACCTTCACGACCTCATGCCGCTGCCCTACACGGAGGAGGCGATCGCGCACGTTGCCTCGCGTGTCGAACAGGTGCAGGAGCGGCTCGGCCGCCCGCTCGTGCTCGAGAACGTTTCGAGCTACGTGAGCTACACGAGCTCGGCGATGAGCGAGTGGGACTTCCTGACGCGCCTCACCGAGCGCACCGGCTGCCGACTGCTGCTCGACGTCAACAACATCTACGT
>CAYNCY010000446.1:0-3616 GCA_964395195.1 uncultured Steroidobacteraceae bacterium | reverse complement strand
CGAGCTCGACAGTCCCCGGACCCGCAGGTCGAGGCTCGTTTCGTTGCGCAGGCGCTCGACCTGCGAGTGCACCTGGTCGAGGAGCGCGCCCCCCACGAGCCCGGGCCCGATGAGGCCGATCGAGACGGTGTGCGGCGAGAGATAGAAGCCCGCGTGCACGGCCCGCAGCGCCCGCGTCGAGTGACGGGAGTCGATCACGACCGAAATGTTCCGCTCCGAGGCGCCTTGCGCGATGGTGCGGATGTTGACGGCGGCGGCGCCGAGCGCCGCGAAGATCTTGCCGGCGATGCCGGGGCTTCCCGCCATGCCATCGCCGACCACCGCGAGGATCGCGCAGTCGCGGGTGACGTCGACTTCCTGGATCTGGCCCTCGCGAAGCTCGCCGACGAACGCGCGACGCACGACCTCCCCCGCCGCGACCGCTTCGGCATCCGGGACCGCGAAGCAGATCGAGTGCTCGCTCGAGCCCTGCGAGATCAGGATCACGGAGATGCCGGCGTCGCGCAGCGCCCCGAACAGCCGCTGCGCCGTGCCCGGGACGCCGATCATGCCGGCGCCCTCGAGGTTGACGAGCGCGACGGCGTCGATCGTCGTGATGCCCTTCACCTGCAGCGCCGATTGGGGATCGGCGCAGATGCGCGTGCCGGGCTTCTCGGCGGCGAAGGTGTTCTTGATCAGGATCGGGATCTGGCGCGCGACCGCGGGCGCCATCGTCTGCGGGTGGATGACCTTGGCGCCGAAGTACGCGAGCTCCATCGCCTCGTTGTAGCTCAGGGAATCGATGACCTTCGCGTCCGGCACCCGGCGCGGGTCCGCCGAGAGGACGCCGTCGACGTCGGTCCAGATCACGATCTCGCGCGCGTTGGTGAGCGCGCCGAAGATCGAGGCCGAGAAGTCGCTGCCGTTGCGGCCGAGGGTCGTCTGGATGCCGCGCGTCGTCTGGGCGATGAAGCCCGTGATCACGAGCGTGCCCGCGAAGGCGGCCGGGACCTGCCGCGCGAAGGCGGCCTCCGAGGCCGGCCACTGCACGGTGGGACCCAGGGTCCCCCACTCGACGTCGACGGCCTGGCGCGCATCGACCCATTTGACGTCGGGGCCGCGCAGGCCGCGCTCGGCGAGGAACCGTGCGAACAGCCGCGTCGACCAGATTTCGCCATAGCCGGCGACGAGGTCCCTGATGTTCTGCGCGGCCGAGCGGATCAGGCTCACGGTCGCGAGGATGCCGGCGATGTCCTTGACGTCCGCATCGAGGGTCGCGGTGACGTCGGCGGCGACCTTGGGACTCAACAGCGTCGAAGCGAGTCCGGCGTGGCGCTCGCGAAGCGCGGCGAGGCGCGCCGTGTACTCGGGCGCCTGGCGCTCGGCGAGCGCGACGAGCTCAAGGAGTGCGTCGGTGACGCCCTTGTGGGCCGAGAGGACGACCGCGACCCGCGCGGGCGGCTCCGCCTCGATGATCTTGGCGACCCGGAGCAGGCACTCGGCGTCGGCGACCGAGGAGCCACCGAACTTGTGGACGATCCAGCGGGAGGGCGGCGCGGCGGCGGGTTCCGGGCGGGGCATGACGTCGAAGCCTTCCTAGTTGCGCCGCACAATCTACTGGCGGCTCCGGGTCCGGAGCAAGCGTCCGACCCGCAAAATGTCAGTCGCCGCGACCTCGGCGAGCGTGCCAGGCACGCAGGAGCGCAAGCGCTCCCGGGAGCGATGCGAGCATCAGCAGGAACCGCCCCATCCGTTGCTGGCCGGCGCTGGGCTGAAAGCGCGCAGTCAAGGGATCGAAGAGGTTCGGAAGCGACTCGTGCCGCGGGCGCTCCTCGCTCATCGCTTGCGCGCCCCGCCGGGCGCGCGGCCGGTCGATCCGCTCGGCGCACGGGGGCTTCCCCGGCCCGCTGCACGACCCGCCGCACCGCCGGGCACGCGGGGCGTGCGCGGGAGTCCGGTGTGCTGCGTCCGGATCCGGCTGCCGGGCGCGTGCACCGGTTTTTCGGGCGCGCCGCCCGTGCCGGCGGGCTGCCAGGCCGGGATCAGCTGGTGCTTGCCGCTGCCGATGAGGTCGGCGCGGCCCATGGCCTTGAGCGCCTCGCGCAGGATCGGCCAGTTGTTGGCGTCGTGGTAGCGAAGAAACGCCTTGTGCAGCCGCCGCACCTTGAGGCCCTTCGGGATCACGACGTTCTCGCTCGTCCGCGAAACGCGCTTCAGGGGATTCTTGCCGGAGTGCCACATCGCGGTGGCGGTCGCCATCGGGGACGGCAGGAATGCCTGCACCTGGTCCGCCCGGAAGCCGTTGCCCTTGAGCCAGAGCGCGAGTTCGAGCATGTCCTGGTCGGTCGTGCCCGGGTGCGCGGCGATGAAGTACGGGATCAGGTACTGCTCCTTGCCCGCCTCCTTCGAGTAGCGGTCGAAGAGTTCCTTGAAGCGGTGGTAGCTGCCGATTCCCGGCTTCATCATTTTCGAGAGCGGCCCCTCGCCGATCGCCTCGGGCGCGATCTTGAGGTAGCCACCGACGTGGTGCTGCGCGAGCTCCTTCACGTACTCGGGCGACTCGACCGCGAGGTCGTAGCGCACCCCGGAGGCCACCAGCACCTTCTTGATGCCGGGGAGCGTGCGCGCGCGCTGGTAGAGCTTGATGAGCGGCGCGTGGTCGGTGTTCAGGTTCGGGCAGATGCCGGGATAGACGCAGCTCGGCCGGCGACACGCCGACTCGATCGCCGGGCTCCTGCAGTGGAGCCGATACATGTTCGCGGTCGGACCGCCGAGATCGGAGATGACGCCCGTGAAGCCTGGAACGGAGTCCCTGACCGCCTCGACCTCGCGGATGATCGAGTCCTCCGAGCGGCTCTGGATGATCCGGCCCTCGTGCTCGGTGATCGAGCAGAAGGTGCAGCCACCGAAGCAGCCGCGCTGGATGGTCACGCTGAACCTGATCATCTTGTACGCCGGAATCTTCTCATCGCCGTAGCGCGGGTGCGGCACGCGCTGGTACGCGAGCTCGTAGACCCCGTCCATCTCCTCGGTCGTGAGCGGGATGGGCGGCGGGTTCAGCCACACATCGAGATCGCCGTGGCGCTGCACGAGCGCGCGCGCGTTCCCGGGGTTCGACTCCTGGTGGAGGATGCGCGAGGCGTGCGCGTAGAGGATCGCATCGTCGCGCACCGCCTCGAAGGCCGGCAGGCGGATGACGCTGCGCGCCCGGTCGACGTTCTTGACCCGGCGCGTGAACTTGACGACCGAGACGCCAGGCTCAGGACTGGTCGCGGCGGCGGCGCGCGCGCGGATCTGCGACTCCATCGCGTACGGATCGACCGGCGGGTTGAGGGGTCCTGGCACGTCGAGCTCGGTCGAGTCGATCTCGATGGTGCCTTCCGGCGCGTGCCTGCGCGTGAACGCCGTGCCGCGGATGTCTCTCAGCGCATCAATCGACTCGCCCGCCGCGAGCCGGTGCGCGATCTCGACGATCTGCCGTTCGCCGTTGCCATAGACGAGGAGGTCCGCCTTGGCATCGAGGAGCACGGAGCGGCGGACCTTCTCCGACCAGTAGTCAAAGTGGGCGATGCGCCGCAGCGAGGCCTCGATGCCGCCGATGACGATGGGAACGCCGGGCGCGGCCTCGCGCGCGCGC
>CAYNCY010000445.1:0-3633 GCA_964395195.1 uncultured Steroidobacteraceae bacterium | reverse complement strand
ACGCGCTCGATGCGCGGACCGACCGGGTCGTCGTCCGGGTCGATCCCCGGTATTTTCGCCCCGCCGAGGTCGAGTCTCTGTTGGGCGATTCGAGCCGCGCCCGGGCCGCGCTTGGCTGGAAACCCACGGTCGGCTTCGAGGCCCTGATCGCCGAGATGGTCGACTCGGACCTCGCGCTCGCCGAGCGCGAGGCGAAGCTCGCGCCGGCGTCCGGGCGCTAGCCCGTCCGGGAGGCCGGGTCCGGCCCGCGCTCGCTCGTGCCGAAGGCGCGCATCGCACCCACCGGCTCGGCGGCCGCCCCGTCGTCCTCGCGCCGCGCCAGCCGCGGCACGCTCGCCGCGATGCTGCGCGCATGATCGCCGACGCGCTCGAGCGCCTTCAGCAGGAACACCGTGTGCACCGTGCTCTGCAGGTGCCGCGGGTCCTCCATCACGTAGGTCACGAGCTCCCGAAGCGCGAGGTGAAACTCGGCGTCGAGCTCGGCATCGCGCGCCCCGATCGCGAGCGCACTCGCTGCATCCACGCGATCGAACGCATCGAGTGCATCGCGGAGCATCGCAACCGCGAGGCGCGACATCTTGCGCACGTCGCTGTGGAAGCTCGGCAGCGGCGCGTGCTGCTCGGCGCCGTTGAGCTCGATCGAAAGGCGCGCGATCTTGCGCGCGGCGTTGCCGACGCGCTCGAGGTCGGTCGCAACCCGCCCGGTCGCGAGGATGGCTCTGAGGTCGGAGGCTACCGGCTGGCGACGCGCAATGAGGCCGACGATCTCCTCCTCGATGGTCTGGCCGTAGCTGGTCACCTGCGCGCCCCGCCCGATGACCTCGCGCGCCGCGGCGTCATCGCCCCGCACCAGCGCCTGGACCGCACGCTGCACCTGGTCGATCGCGAGACCGCCCATCGCGAGCGCGTGCATCCTGAGGTTCAGGATGTCGCCGTCGAACGTCCGTACGGTGTGGCCTTCCATCGCCGTGCTCTCAGCCGAATCGGCCGGTGATGTAGTCCTCGGTCAGCCGGTGGCGCGGATTCGTGAAGATCTGGTCGGTGCCGCCGACCTCGACGAGCTCGCCAAGGTGGAAGTAGGCCGTGCGCTGCGAGACCCGGGCGGCCTGCTGCATGTTGTGCGTGACGATGACGATCGCGTAGTTCTGGCGCAGCTCGTCGATCAGGTCCTCGACGCGTGCGGTCGCGATGGGATCGAGCGCCGAACACGGCTCGTCCATCAGGATGACCTCCGGGTCGACGGCGATTGCGCGCGCGATGCAGAGCCGCTGCTGCTGGCCACCCGAGAGGCCGGTGCCCGGATGATCGAGGCGGTCCTTGACCTCCTCCCACAGGCCCGCCTTCTGGAGCGAGGTCTGCACGAGTTCATCGAGGTCGGCGCGGTTGGCCGCGAGCCCGTGGATCCGCGGGCCGTAGGCGATGTTCTCGTAGATCGACTTCGGGAACGGGTTCGGCTTCTGGAACACCATGCCGACGCGCGCGCGCAGCTGCACGACGTCCTGGCGGCGCTCGTAGATGTCGACGCCATCGAGCGTGATGCTGCCCTCGACTCGCGCCGAGTCGATCGTGTCGTTCATGCGGTTGAGGCAACGCAGGAACGTCGACTTGCCGCAGCCGGAGGGTCCGATCAGCGCAATGACGGCGTTGCGGCCGATGTCGAGGCTGACGTCCTTGACCGCGTGCTTGTCGCCGTAGTGCACGTCGACCTTGCGCGCCGTCATGACCGGATTTGCGACGGTGACCTTACCGACGGTGCGCGTCTCTACCTTGACGCCGGGCTCGGAGAGGTCGGCCGAGGCGGCGACACGCGTGCGCGGCACGCGCGTTCGACTCGGGTTCTCGGAGGCTGCGATGTCACTTGCCACGTCGTCCTGCCCTGACGCTACCAGCGTCGTTCAAAGCGGCTGCGCATGAACACCGCGGCCGCATTCATCACCAGGAGAAACGCCAGCAGCACCATGATGGCGCCCGAAGTGCGTTCGACGAACGCGCGCTCGGGGCTGCTGGCCCAGAGATACACCTGCACCGGAAGCACCGTCGCTGGATCCGTCAGGGCCTTCGGCACGTCGGCGATGAACGCCACCATGCCGATCATCAGGAGCGGCGCGCTCTCGCCGAGCGCACGGGCCATGCCGATGATGGCGCCGGTGAGCATGCCGGGCATCGCGAGCGGCAGGACGTGGTGCAGCACTGCCTGCACCGGGGACGCGCCCATCCCGAAGGCGGCTTCGCGGATCGACGGTGGCACGGCCTTCAGGGCCGCACGGCTCGTGATGATCACCGTCGGCAGGGTCATCAGCGTCAGCACGAGTCCGCCGACCAGCGGCGCCGAGCGCGGCAGGCCGAAGAACTGGATGAACATCGCGAGCCCCAGCAGCCCGAAGACGATCGACGGCACCGCCGCAAGGTTGTTGATGTTGACTTCGATGAAGTCGGTGAAGCGGTTGCGCCGCGCGAACTCCTCGAGGTACACCGCGGCGGCGACGCCGATCGGGAACGAGAGGCAGAGCGTCACGAGGAGCGTCAGGAACGATCCTGCGACCGCGCCGCGCACGCCGGCCTGCTCGGGCTCGCGCGAGTCGCCGTTCGTCAGGAACGCGGCGTTGAAGTGCACCTCGACCCGGTGCTCGGCCTTCAACCGGTCGATCCAGGCGATCTCCTGGTCGGTCACCGAGCGCACGTTCTCGCCGAGCGCGCGATCGACGTGTCCCTTGACCAGCATGTCGATGTGATCGTCAGCCAGGAGCCACAGGCTCTCATGGCCGCCGATCCGGCCGGGGTCGGCGAGCACCCGCTCACGCAGCACGCCCTCGGCGGCGCTGCTCAGGATTCCGTAGAGCACCTTGAGGTCCGAGCGCTCGGTCACGTCCGGAAAACGCTCGCGCAGCGCCGCGCGTGCGAGCGCCGCGTAGTTGGCGTTCGCGAGCTCGGCCGGCGCTCGGTGCCCGTCCGGGTCGATCTTCTCGGCCGGGTAGCTGACGTCGAGCTCGATGAATGTCTGCTCGAACGCCGTGTAGCCCTTCGAGATGATCGAGTAGAAGAGGAATACGACGAACAGGATGCCGAGGGCGACCGCGCCGATACCGTAGGCACGGAACCTGAGTTCGGCGCGGTAGCGGC
Organism: uncultured Steroidobacteraceae bacterium; assembly: GCA_964395195.1. Lineage (GTDB taxonomy): Bacteria > Pseudomonadota > Gammaproteobacteria > Steroidobacterales > Steroidobacteraceae > CAIKZZ01. Next base: position 513 of record CAYNCY010000445.1, on the reverse strand, counting down.
GCTTCAGGCTCGCCGCAACCTTCTGCTGGGAGGTGCGCGCCCGCGCTTCCGTCGACTCACTCATACTGTTCCCGGTACTTGCGCACGATCTTTAGCGCGACGATGTTGAGGAGCAGCGTCGCGACGAAGAGCACGAGTCCAAGCGCAAAGGCCGAGAGCGTCTTCGGGCTGTTGAACTCGTTGTCGCCGATGAGCAGCGAGACGATCTGCACGGTGACCGTCGTCACGGCCTCGAGCGGGTTGAACGTGAGCTTGGCCGCAAGGCCCGCCGCCATCACGACGATCATCGTCTCGCCGATCGCGCGGGAGACCGCGAGCAGGATGCCGCCAACGATGCCGGGCAGCGCCGCGGGGAGCACCGCGCGACGGATTGTTTCCGAGCGCGTCGCGCCGAGCGCATAGGAGCCATCGCGCAGCGACTGCGGCACGGCAGTGATCATGTCGTCGGCGAGCGAGGAGACGAACGGGATGATCATGATGCCCATCACGAAGCCGGCGGACAGCGCGCTCTAC
>CAYNCY010000444.1:0-3633 GCA_964395195.1 uncultured Steroidobacteraceae bacterium | reverse complement strand
TTCGTGGCGACACTTGCCACGAGCGATGCAAGTGCTGGAAGGTTCCGCGCCTTCGCACCGCGGAAATCGCTTGCGAGGTTTCTCGATGGGAGGGTCGGGTTCATCCGGTTGCTGTCCATGCGGGCCGTCTCAAGAGTCATTCAGAAGTGCAGCTCTGTGTCTCGGCCACAACCGCACGCACCCTCGGTCGCGCGAGCTCGCCGGCTCACGCACGTCTATACGCTCGGTTGTCGCAATTCTTCAGTCGTCGCGCGCCAGGCGCAGTCCGCGTAAGCCGAATCGAAACGTCTCGACGTGCCAGTGGCGGGTCGAGGGTTTGAGCGCGGCCGGATCGTGCCGCGCCGGACCGCCGCGCGCGACGCGGCGCGAGCAGTCTCCCGTCTGCCAGGCTTTGCCATCGGTCGGCGCCCCGGCGTAGTCATCCTGATAGCAGTCCTGCTGCCACTCGAGGACGCCGCCGAGCAAGTCGTAGAGGCCCCACGCGTTCGGCGGCGATTGGCCGACGGGCTGGGTGCGATCATCGGCATCGGGGTCCGGCCCGTCGCCCACGGTGGCGCCCGCGACGGGCGCGTTTCCCGCCGCGGAGTTCCCACCGGCGCGCGCGGCGTATTCCCATTCCGCTTCGCTCGGCAGGCGGTAGCGTTGCGTGCCCTGCTTGTTGAGCCACGCGATGAACCCGGCGGCGCCATCCCAGCTGACCCCGATCACCGGGCGCTTGCCCCGCCCCCAGCCGCGGTCATCCGGGAGGGTGCGGCCGGCTTCGCGCGCATAGACGTCGTACTGTTCGAACGTCACCGGGTACATCGCCAGGTGAAACGCCGGGACGTTGACCGTATGGACCGGCAGTTCGTCGGCGTTGCCACCGGGCGAGGCATCGCCCATCTCGTAGCTGCCGCCCTGAATGGCTACCAGCTCGCTTTCAATCGACTTAAGGAGCGCCGCCACGTCGGGCGATACTGCCGGGAGTGACTCAAGGCGTGACCTCGCCGATTTCCCGGTCTCGCCGGTCCTATCGAGGGCTGCCGCCCGCTCAAACTCCCGGCCCGCTCGCGCCCATTCCTTCATCGAGCGATACGCTTCTCCCAGATAGAAGTGCGCCTGCGCATTATCAGGGTCCGCCGCAAGGCCTTCCCGGTATTTTGCGACGGCCTCGTCCATCTTCCCGGCCCGCTGAAGTTCAAACGCATCCTGGAAGAGGGTCTGATCCGCGGCGACGGCCGTGAAGACCGCAAGCAATGGGCCGAGGGCCCACGGCAGAACTCTTATACGAGGGCGGGAAGCAGGCATCGTGCAGGCCCTCTAACGAAAATCTCGTCCCGATCCGGGCCCTTGGGTGGGCAGTCGGCAACGGGCGGCGCAGTCCGTCGTCACACGCCGACTCACTGTGGCTTGCCATCCGTTGCCGGTTTCGCGAATGGGTTGGCCAATGTCTCGAGAGCAGGCGCGTCGTCACCTTTTGCGGGGGTGGCCGCTGCCGGCGTGCTCGACGGCGCGGGCGCGGCGGTCGCAGGTGCGACGTCGGACGGGGCAGCCGTCTCGGCCAAAACGACAGGCGGCGCCGGGGCCGCGGTCGGTGCGGCCGCGTTCGGCGCTGCGGACGGCGGGGCCGCAAGAGGCGTCGGAACGCCGACGTGCGCATCCGGAAGCGGCGTCGTTACGACGGCCACCTGGCTGACGTTGCCCTGCAGCGCGTCGAAAAAGTCCTTGTAGAACTCGGGCGAGCCGATCGTGCCTTCCTTCTTGACGGTCGTGGTGTGCTCCCGGCCGGTCGGGATTGCCACCATGCCGAGGAGGTTGTAGTACTTGGTCGTGCTGTCGTGCAATACCGTTTGCTGGGTGGCCGACATGGTCACCATCGTTGCGTTTCCCGCCGGCGCCGGGCTGACATCGATCGTGGTGCTAACCACGAACGAGACTTTCTTGTGGCTCGGGTCGGGCAGCGTCCGCGAGCCGCGCAGGAGCCCGGACGCGGCATCCTCCTGGTCGATCGAGAATCCGCGCTGGATCAGCGTGACCCGTGCTGCGCGAAACGTCTGGTCGACGGGCAACGGGTAGGAACGGGTGTTTCCCGCGATCGCCGACTTCGCCGAGAAGGCCTTGTCGTAGTTGGACGACGTCTGGCAGCCGAGCGCACCCAAGAGCCCGGTCACCACGATCGTGGCGACATATCCAGAGTGCCTCATACCCTGCCCCCGTACCGGTTTCGTACCGGCCGCTCAGCGTCTGAGTGACGTTTTCACGCATTTTAATAGGAATCCCGGCGTCGGGACGACAAGATTCCGTCCGTCGGGGCCGTGCACGGATCCGTCGGAGGTGCGGGCGTTCCTCCGGTCGCAACGACCCGCGAGCCCAAGCCGGGAGTCCTTGGACCCAGGCTCAACTGCTAGATGAGCCTAGCCCGGCTCACTTGATCCGGAATGCGGGAGCGGCCTAGGCTCGACTGAGGCACCCGCCGGCCACGGCGATGTTGCGGGCGCCCACCGGAATTTCGGCTCGCACTATGGCTGAGAATGTCTGCGAAGGGCGTCCATCCAGGAGAGACAAATGACAGCCACCGTCAACCGGGCGACCCCAGGACGATATTCTCGTTTCCCGATCCCTGTCGCGGTCCTTGCCGCACTGGTATGGATGGGGGGTTGCACGACACTCGCGCCTGCGGCAGCCACGAGTTGCTACCACGAAAACGCAGCTGTCGAGGTCGAGATCGGTTACTGCGAGGCGCTTCGGGAAGGACGGTTCTTGCATGTCTCCGGGATCGCCGGCCAAGGCCCGATGGAGAGTGCCGTGCGCTCCGTCTATGAACGAATGTCCCGAGTGCTCGCGGCCAACGGCTACACGTTTGCTGATGTCGTGAAAGAGAACGTGTATGCGACGGATCTTGATGCATTCATTCGCAACAAGGAGATTCGCAAGGAGTTCTACAAAGGGGCTCTGCCCGCCGCCACCTGGGTGCAGGTGGGACGTCTCTACGTACCGTCATTCGTTGTCGAAATCGAAGTCACGGCGGAAAAGACGCGGTAACGCTCCGGACTCCGGTCGTGGCTACCGTTGCGCCGCGCCGGAGGCGTCCGCGGTCACGCGGTCGTGCCGCTCCTGGTTGCGTTGCTGACCAATGGACGCGCCCAGAAGCCGACACTCAAGACAAATCCAAAGGTGACATACAGGAACAGCATCCCGATCCGAAGGCCGCAGAGATCCCCGAGCCAGCCGATCACCAGGGGAACGAGAGCGCCGCCCATGATGCCCGAGCACAGAATCCCGGCAAACGGGCCGTGGTGGTGAGGGACGGAGTTGAGTCCGAGCGACACGAGCGTCGGCCACATGATCGACGCAAAGAAGCCCATGCACGGAAACGCAATCTTGGCCACGTCCGCCGACCCGAACAGGGCCAGCGACAGGAGCGCGATCGCGCCGATCGAAAAGCCGATCAATACGCGGCGGCTGTCGAATAGCTTCAGCAAGAGCATGCCGAGAAGGCACCCGGCGGTCATGAGTCCCCAGAAGTAGGCCACGGCATCCGCGCCTCCGGTGTGCGGATCGACGCCGTGATAGCGCTCGAGGAACGGCGACATCCAGTCGGCCGTGCCCTGCTCGCAGCCGACGTAGGCAATGATCGCGAGAAAATAAAGCCAG
>CAYNCY010000443.1:0-3636 GCA_964395195.1 uncultured Steroidobacteraceae bacterium | reverse complement strand
CAGCTCGACGAGGATCTTCTGTTCATCGGTCGGCTTCCGAAAGGACCGGTCGGGGACCGGCCGCTTGACTTCAGCCGACGAATCAGTTCCGCGATTGGTGAGTTCAATGGCGTGGTCGTCGTATCCGTCGAGGCGGCCTATTTCGTTAGCGGTTACGACGCCTCGAAACTCGGCGAGCGCGGTGTCCTTGCGTTACTTGGGGTGGACGGCGCCTTTAGAGTCCGGCGATCGGGGGAATCGATCGTCTCCGGTTCGTCCGTCGACTATGCCGCAACGGTGCCGGCGCTTGATGCCGTTGACCCAGAGTCGCTCGTCTCGGTCAACAGTTGGGACGGTGTTCGTCGCTGGACCAGCGCGCGAGAGCTATACGGCTTTCCGCTCGCGATTCTTGTCGGGCTATCCGAGGACGAAGAGCGTGTCGCTTCTGAACGGGACAGCCGTAGCTACATAGTCTGGGCGGCAATTGCATCTGGCGTGGCGGTAGTGCTGTCGGTCGTGCTTGGCGTCATGAGCAGGCGCGTCTCGCAGGCCAAGGCGCGGGAAGGCGCGGCTGCTCTCGCCCATGCTTCGCGCATTGAACACCTTGCTTACCACGACGGTCTAACTGGGCTACCGAACCGCAGCATGTTCAGCAAGCTACTTGGCGAACGGATAGCCGAGGCACGCCGATACAAGCGGCATCTGGCAGTCGCGTTTCTGGACCTCGATCGCTTCAAGCAAATCAATGACACCCTCGGTCACGAGTGCGGCGATCAGCTGCTCATTGAAGTCGCGGTGAGGCTAAAGGGCTGCGTTCGGGACACCGATACCGTTGCGCGCTTAGGGGGCGACGAATTCGTGGTGCTCCTGCCGGATCTTACGGATGCGCGCTACGCAGCGGCCGTTGCCAAGAAAATACTGCTTGTGGTTGGCAAGCCCATGCGCCTCGTCGGCCAAGACTTCCGCGTGACGGCAAGCATTGGCATCAGCACGTACCCGCTCGACGGCCAGGATGAGCAGACGCTCACAAAAAATGCTGATATCGCGATGTATCAAGCAAAGGCGGAGGGTAAGAATACCTATCAGTTCTATTCGGCCGCGCTTAATGCGAATTCACTGGAGCGACTCGCGATCGAATCAAGCTTGCGGCGTGCACTCGAGAACAACGAGTTCCGGCTCCACTACCAGGCAAAGTGGGACATTGCTAGCCGCCGAATCACTGGAACGGAGGCTTTGCTGCGCTGGGAGCACCCTGATCTTGGAACCGTTGCCCCGATGCGCTTTATTCCTATTGCGGAGGAGACAGGATTGATCGTGCCAATAGGCAAGTGGGTCCTGCGGGAGGCATGTCTGCAAGGCGTTGCCTGGCAGAAGCGCGGATTGGAGCCCCTTAGGATTGCTGTCAATCTGACTCCACGACAGTTTTACGACGAACAGCTGTTGGAGGACGTCACCTCGATCCTTGCGAGCACTGGCATGGACCCTGGGCTTCTCGAACTCGAAATCAAGGAGAGCCTGCTGATTCGGGAGGTCGATAGCACCCTCAGGATCCTAACGGGCCTCAAGGCTCTGGGGATTCGCGTGGCGGTCGACGATTTCGGGACTGGGTATTCTTCATTGTCCATGCTCCAGCGGTTCCCCCTTGATACGGTCAAGATCGATCGGTCGTTTATTCGCCATGTCGTCGGAACGGACCAAGACACCGGCCTGGCCGATGCCATTATCGCGATGGGGAAGAGCCTCAGTCTGACAGTGGTTGCTCAAGGCGTTGAAACAAAAGAGCAAGCGGATTTCCTGCGTATCCACGCTTGCGACGAACTCCAGGGCTTTTATTTCAAGAAGCCGCTCCCTGCCGATCAGTTTGAGATCTTATTGCGCGGACAATCAACGGAGATCACCTACTCGGGAGCGCGCCTCGGCCTGTCGACGACCTAGGGAACGGTACTCGCTCCGTTGCGGAGAGACGCATGCTCCGCGTCGCGTCTGCGAACCCTATAAATCGAGCCGTGGGTGTCGGGGAGGAAGCATGTGGCTGACGCCGGAAGTACGATCAGGGATCGAGCTCGGGTCTGATGTCGCTATCTAAGGAAGTGCCCTAAAAGACGACCCAGTACCGCCCTGAAGTGAATTGATGCGCGAGCGCCGACACGCTTTGGGCCCCACGTCCGCGACGCGCGTCCCTCGGCTCCCGCGGCGTATTGATCACTATCGCGTTGGGTGCTGGACCGCCGGACCCCCAGTTCGAGCGGGGCTCGATGGATAGCTCACCGACCGGAGACCGCTTGACTATCGTAGCCTTCCGGACCGCGGCCGTGATACCCGCGAAGGAATCTGTGATGCAGCCACAAACGGCTCCCTCTCTACTCGGGTCAGTGAGAGGCGCCGCCGCCGAGTGCTCGGTGAAACTGGACGACCGTCAACTCGCCTATACGCGCCGCGCCGCTTCCGCTGTTTCCCGATTACCCGGCCACAGGCGAAGCCGCGCGCCCGACCGCCCCGTCGACCGTCTGACCGAAACCTCATCGTTGGCGACGTTGTGTGGCATGCGCGCGACCGATCGGCCGACCGGCCCGGGAGTCAGCTCGATAACGATGGAGGCCCGTTTTGGAGCTGCGGGGCGATGCGCCGCCTCATCACGGCCTGAGGAAGCGCCAGTCAGCATCGTGAGTCAGCCGGGGAAGCCCGATTACGATGGCCCCGGCATCGGCTGCAGTACTGGGCTATCCCGCGCCAGAAGTCTCGCTGCCGCCCAACAGGCAGTTGTTTGCTCCCATGTTCACGTCGTCAAGCGCATTGCGCTTCATTTCTCCAGTCGCCTGCCACGTCACGTCGAGATCGATGACCTTATCCAAGCGGGCATGCTCGGGCTCCTCGAGGCGGCCCGGAGATTCGAGGAGGGTTCAGGAGCGAGCTTCGCAACCTACGCAGGAATCCGAATCCGTGGCGCAATCCTGGACTCGCTCCGGCGGGCGAGTTGGACTCCGCGATCGCTGCACCGGAAAATCCGGGATATCGAGGCGGCAACGTCTCGAATGGCGAATCGGATGGGAGCGCGCCCCGCAGCCGCCAAGGTCGCGGCCGAGTTAGGGGTTCCGCTAGGCATCTACCATCGGGCACTCCAGGATGGAGCGGCGATTCGGCTCCTGAGCCTCGAGGGCGGAGGGCCCGATGGCGAAGAATTGGGTGGCAACGCCACTATTGACGCCGCCGCCGACCCTGCAGAGGAGATCGCGGAGATCGACCGCAGGCGGGTCATTGTGGAAGCTCTCGAGAAGCTGCCGGAGAAGGAGCGACGAGTGCTTGCATCCTACTATGACGATGGGCTCAGCCTTCGCGAGATCGGGGTCGAGCTTCGAATTAGCGAATCCCGCGCATGCCAGCTTCACGGCCGCGCGATCAAGCGGCTCCGTGTCGTGATGCAGCGATGGTCACTCACCGGCGGCGTCATAGCGGACGTGGCGGCAGGACGACTCCTGTCCTGAGTATCAACGCGGTGTCCTGATGCTCGCTCGCGCATGGCGTCGGGCACTGCGTCGCTAGCTTGCCGTCGTTACCGACGCTACGACCCGGACTTGCGACTCATAAGCGGCGGTACGAGCTCGCCTGACAGGAGCCCCGCGCCGTCGCGAACTAGAGAGCGCACCGATGCAATCCGCC
>CAYNCY010000442.1:0-3639 GCA_964395195.1 uncultured Steroidobacteraceae bacterium | reverse complement strand
TACAATTCCCTGGGGAAGCTTGACACGTTGACCTATCCGCTTGTCGGCTCGGAGACGTACCCCTTTGAGGTGAAGTACGGATACAGCACAGGCTATCCGTCGGCGATCCAGAGCTACATCCACCAAGTCGCCGGGACGACCTTCTGGCAACTAACGTCGGGCGCCGTGAACATGGACCCGTGGGGCAATGTCGTCGATGAGACTCTCGGGACGTCACCAGCTGTTGTCCATGTCCAGTCGGCCTTCGACGCGGTCACAGGGTGGCTCGCCACTAGAAAAGTAGGAACCTCCGGCTCCGGCAGCACGAACTTGGGCAATCTCTCCTATCTTTGGGATAGAGCGGGGAACCTCTCCCAGCGAAGCGATCTGAACACGCCGGTCACAGAGACGTTTGTGAATGACAGCTTGAATAGGTTGCAGTCGGCAACGGTGCCCTTGAATACATATTCGCTGACGCTTGATCCAGCTGGCAACATCTCGAAGCGCGTCGACGGAGGGGTTACCTACAACTACAACTACGATTCGACTCACACGCGCGCCGTCGCAAATGTAAACGGCGGGCCCGCCAATACGTACGACGCGAACGGAAACATGAATTCCCGCGGCGGTAGCAGCATCAACTGGACGAGCTACAACCTCCCCAAGATGATCAACGCTGGCGCGCTGTCTGCGACATTTCAATACGGCCCCGACCGGCAACGGAAGACGCAAGTCTCGACCTACAACTCTTCCGGTTCGACCGGGACAGAGTCAACTACTTACGTCGACGGACTGCTCGAGATCGAATCAACTCCAGCACCGCAGATCCATTATAAGCATCTCATTCCGGCCCCCGGAGGGACGACAATCATCTATGATCTTCAGTCGACACTCGGCGTTCAGACGATTTACATTACAGCTGACCATCTGGGTAGCGGAAATCTACTGATCAATAGTGCTGGTGCACTGATGATCAAGGAAAGCTACTCCGCGTACGGCGCCAGGCGGAGCGGCAATTGGGCGACTCTGCTGCCGACTAACTCGCCCGACTACTCAACAATTGCATCGACAACGCGCCGTGGCTATTCGAGCGCGTTCCACGAACTGCTGGACAATGTCGGGCTTATTCATTTGAACGGTCGCGTGTCAGATCCCGTCCTCGGTCGATTTCTGAGCCCCGATCCGATAGTCGGACCGGAGCAATTGACGGATTCGCAGGGGTGGAACCCATACTCCTACGTGGGCAATAGGCCACTTTCCGAAGTTGACCCGACAGGTCTGTACTGCACAACTGCGTCGTCCCAATCAAGCGAGTCGGACGGATCAGGATGTGACCTGAACCCAGACGCAATCGATGAGTCAAAAGTGAACGGAAGCGAAGAGGCCCAGGTAATTGTTTGCGCAAGTCGACGCCCTGTGTTCTGTTTCTCCATTCCAGATGTCGATACGCCTCCGGACCTGCCTAACTACCAGATTCCGTCTTTTTCTGGCCCGAATAGCTACGTCTCGATCTTGCCAAAAAAGCCTTGTGGCGGGACGGCGATGGCCGCGGCCGCGACGGCAATCGACATGGCATCGGGCCCGTATATCAATACCGACTTTGAGCGTGAATTGGTGATCAATTTTCTGAATCACGGGCCCGACGTCGAGCTGAGTGCCACCCAGATGGCGACAATTAGACAGGCTGTCGCCGACAGTTTTGCGAGAACTGCATATGGATTTAATTTGGCCGAGATCGTAGGCCCTCCTGTAGCGTCGGTTGGGCCGGGGGTGGTGACGCGGCAAGTTTACCTTGGAAAGATCGGCGGCCAGTTTGATGGCAGTCTCGGAACCGCCACAGGAGTATTTAGGGGGCAATACTTATTGAGCATATCCGACTACTACGATTTCGATCCTCAGCCCTGGGGGGCTCGCGGCACCGGCTGGCGAAAAATAATCGAACTGGCTGTACGAGCGGCTGGAACGATCGCCGATTTCAGTTGCAGTAGCCCTCCCGGCTTTAGGATCACGGGGCACTAATACTATGAACCGCACTCTCAACGTCAAAACTGCGATTGCACTTGCGGGCGTCGCCGCCGCAGCATGGTTCGTCTCAATTTGTTATGAGGACTATTGGGTTCCGGCGCGGGACCTAAAGGCTCTTGGGTTCGATTGGGTTGAGCCGTGGACTCCTCGCGCAATTGACAAGGTCTCTTGGATGAATGGTTCGCAGGCCGTTTATTCCTTTGAACTTACGCCGGAACGCGCGAACATCTTGCGCGACCGATGCCTCGGAGCCACCAGCGGACAATCGTCAGTCGGCCCATGCTACGTCGCGCAACGCAAGATTGAAGGGCGACCGGAAATAACCGTCGAGGTTCAGCGAGGGCTCCTTCGACTCTACTATACGGGAGGGTGACGACCGTCCAGTTGTCATCTCCCGTAAGCATCACCGTCAGGTGATCAGTGGGCTTCGCCAGACTTTACGGACACCGAGGTGTCAACGCGCATTTTAAACTCACCCAGTAACACGCTTTTGGATTTGACCCACCCTTACCCTTTATATGGGGCCTCCAAGGGTCTGGCTTCGAGTGCTGGTGCACTGATGATCAAAGAGAGCTACTCCGCATACGGAGCGAGGCGGAGCAGCAATTGGGCGACTCTGCTGCCGACTAACTCGCCCGACTACTCAACAATTGCATCGACAACGCGCCGTGGCTATTCGAGCGCGTTCCACGAACTGCTGGACAATGTCGGGCTTATTCATTTGAACGGTCGCGTGTCAGATCCCGTCCTCGGTCGATTTCTGAGCCCCGATCCGATTGTCGGGCCGGAGCAATTGGCGGATTCGCAGGGGTGGAACCCATACAGCTACGTGGGCAATAGGCCACTTTCCGAAGTTGACCCGACGGGTTTGTATTGCACAACTGCGTCTTCTCAATCAAGCGAGTCGGACGGATCCGGATGTGACCAGAACCCGGACGAAATCGATGAGTCAAAAGTGAACGGAACTGAAGAGAGCGAGGTAATTATCTGCGCGACTCACCGGCCGGTTTTCTGCTTCGACACGCCGACGTATGATCCGCCAGATATTCCGAGCGGCCCGCTACCGTCGTTTGGGAGTCCGTCGGGCACCATGGCCGGAGGCAGCACGCGTTGTCCAAAGACTACTGTCTGGCCGAAAAGCGTTGGGTATAGCGTGGGCGCGCACGCATTCGCTGGGATGGGAAATGGGGCCGCAGCATCGGGATCCGGCACGATAATGGTGTTCTCGCCGTTTTCATCGGGCCGGACTTCGGCGACTACGCTTTCGGGTGGGCTTGCCGTAAGTGCTGGATCTGCCAGATCGACTACCGTGCCCAACGGTCCACGCCCATTTGTTGCAGGCGCAGCAATGGGCCTAGGTCCGTCTTTCGTTGTCTCTAACGCATCCGGCCAGAGCCAGCTTGAGGGATCCTTCCATACAATAGACATCAATGCATTCTTTGTTGATCTCCAAATTTCCTACGGAGGCGGTATTTGGCAAGCCTCGCTCGGAGAAGCCTCGCTAGGGCTAGGCGTTGCTAGGTACGACACGGCAACGGCGGTGCAATCAGGCGGATGTACTCCCCCATGAAAGCGAGAGTGGTGTTAATTGCGGTGAGCGCCCTTGCAGTAGTTGGAGTCGCCATGTTGCTAAGC